>CAZPQO010000011.1:0-10955 GCA_964588745.1 uncultured Methanomassiliicoccales archaeon
TTTTTACCAAATAATAATTTATCGAATAGAATAAAACACAGAACAAAATCATGATGACAAACGAAATGATGGGGAAATCCCATGCCAACGCTCCGGCTCTGATGCACTCACTGGCATGCGTGAGAGGGATCAAATACAACACTTTCTGAAATATGTCCGGCAATATAGAAACCGAGAAGAATGTTCCACACAAAAACGTCATGGGGAGAATCACGAATGTGTTGAAAGTTGCCATGCTCTGATGGCTTTTTGCCAATAATGCAGACACCTCACCTAGCAGTGCGAAGGTAAAGCAGGATAACACGAGACAAGCGATGAACGGTATTGAAAGTACCAGTTTGTCAGTCAGGAATATACCCAGGAAAAAGATTAACAGACAGCTGATAAGACCTCTGATGAGTCCGAGAACCGCCTTGCCGATAACTATTGAAGACGTCCGCAAAGGACAAATCATCATTTCGTCGAAACTTCGGTAATATAGTCTTTGTACATTCAAACGGGTAGCGGTCGAAGAAAAGGAAGCATTCAGGGAAGAGAGTGCCACGATACCCGGTATTATGAATGCGATGTACGGAACGCCGTCCATCTCAACGCCCCGTCCCATTCCATATCCGAAGGCTATCAGATACAATATTGGACTGACTAAAGTCATGGCTATGATGCTGACGAAATTATGCCTCATGAATCGCAAATCTCCCCAGGCCACGCTGTAAATTTCTCTGAGTCTCCCCATCAGATTTTCACCGTCCTTCCGGTAAGTTCGACGAAACAATCTTCCAGATTTGTTTTTCTGATCAATATTTCTCCGTTAATCACGCTGTTGCCGTATTCAGATGCAGATTTTCGATCAGGAAAATATCTGTAGACCGATTTACCGTCCGAATCGGTTGCTACAACGGTAAATTTGCCCAAGCTTTCCGACAAATCCGAAGGAGTGCCGTCGGCGATTATTATACCGTTATCGATTATACCGACTCTGTCGCACAGGGCCTGAGCCTCTTCAATATAGTGAGTCGTGAGAAACACAGTGGTGCCGTCTCTGTTCAGCAATCGTATGAGTTCCCAAAGCAGGCGTCTGGCCTTTATGTCCAATCCGACGGTTGGCTCATCAAGAAATATGATTTCAGGTGAGTGTATCATTGCACAAATCACCGATACTCTCTTTTTCCAACCTCCGGACAAAGAATCTATTTTACTGTCGAGATACTCTTCCAGAGAGAAGTATTCGATCAGTTCTGCGATTCTTTTTTCTCTTTTGACCTTAGGAATTTGATGCATCAGCGCTCTGTGGCGCATGTTTTCCATAACTGTCAGATCCTTGTCGAGACTGATGTGTTGCTGTATGATGCCTACACTGACTTTTGCTTTAACGTGATTCTTTTTCAGATCGTAGCCGTTGACAATCACAGTTCCGCTGTCGTAATCCGCCAATGTGGACAGGATTCTCACAGTTGTTGTTTTGCCCGCTCCGTTAGGTCCGAGGAAACCATATATCTCTCCCCTCTTCACCTTGAGGCCTATACCGTCCAAAGCAACCTTCTGGTCGTATTTTTTCACAAGATTATTGGTAGTGATAATGTAATCCTCGTTCAACATATCCGCAAGCCTCGCACAGATTCTTCGCCGAATGTATCAGGTCATGTATATTGGATATATAATCCATATCGTAATTTTACGGTTGCGGGATTGTCAATCAGGACACAAATTCAATTAATGATAAATAAATTGGATTATATATCCAATCACTACATGGAGGAGTCTGCAGAATGAAAATAATTGTCGACAATATTGAATTCGGATATACAGGCACACCTGTTCTTAAAAACATAGAATTGGATTTAGGAGGGGCGCAACTCGTTTCGATATTGGGCCCCAACGGAGTGGGAAAATCCACCTTGATACATTGTATAAACAATATTCTGACTCCTTCGTTGGGTGTGGTGACCGTTGACGGAAAGAATATTACTTCATTCAAACTCAAAGAATTGGCCAAAATCATGGGTTATGTTCCGTATACCTCATCGGACAGGTTTCCTCTTACGGTGGTTGACACAGTCTTGATGGGAAGACATCCGCATAGTAACTGGAAGTCTACGGACAGAGATTTGGATGTGGTTTACGACACTTTGGAAATGTTGGGAATAGAAGATTTGGCAATGAGATCTTTTAACGAATTGAGTGCGGGACAACATCAGAAAGTCATGCTGGCCAGAGGATTTGCCCAAGAACCGAAAGTTTTGCTTCTTGATGAGCCTACGTCGAATCTCGATATTAAACATCAGATGGAAGTGACAATGATCCTTAAGGAAATGTCCGTCAGAAAAGGAATATTGGTCATAATGATAAGTCACGACATCAACATAGCCTCAAAGTTTTCTGATAAAGTGATTCTGATGAGTGAAGGAACCATATTTTCAGTTGGAGCTCCGGAAGAAGTCATCACTGAAGAAAACATACGCGTTGTTTACGGCGTCAATTCAAAAATCATAGACGATGACGGAACGCCCCACGTTATACTGCAAAACCCCGTGGGAGGTTACCGGGTAGAATCCGTAGGAAGTTTGACTGGAAGTCCTGTTCTAGAAATTCAGCCGAGCGACGGCGTGTTCGTTACCGGTCGGTGACTTCCTCAACTCTCTCTTCGGCTTGCATGAATAATTCGGCGACACGCCTCTTCTCATCGTCGGTCGCGTTCCAAAGGCCTCTGTTTATGGCTTCCTGAAGACGTTCCAGTATACTGATCATTGCGAAGGGATTCTCATCCTTCATCCATTCTTGGGTATCGGCATCTTCTAAAAATTTCTCCAAAATCCCTTTATACATCCAATCGTCGCCGGCATTGGACGTGGCGTCCCAGCCAATCAGATATTCAGTAAGATTGGCAATCTCGGACACACCCCTGTATCCGTGTTCTTTCAATCCGCGGAGATATTTGGGATTGAAGACTTTGCTTCTGAATACAAATCTCAATTCATCTTCAGTGTTTCTTAACTTTGTGTTTTCGGGATTGGAACCGTCTCCGATTACTGACATAGCGTTTTTGTTCCCGTAACTTTTTACAAACGCGTTCAGACCTCCGAGATATCCGTAAACATCGTCTATGTCTATAACATCAAATTCTCGGTCAGGCATATTTTTGACAGTAATCTCCGCGCTTCCGAATCTCTGTATAAACTGGTCCTTCATAGGCACGCCCCGATAATTGCGTCCGTATCCGTAGCTGCCCCACGCGACATATATGTCGGCCAAATCCTGAGCGGTTTCCCAGTTTCCGGATTCTATGGCGTGATTTATTCCGGGTCCGTACATACCCGGCGCACTTCCGAACACTCTTACCGAAGATTCCGCTCTGGCGTCTTCTACAGACATCCCCTTTTCTATTTTATTCAGAATTTCCTTTCTGAGATTGGCGGAAAGATAGTTTTCCTCATCGGTCTCATCCAGTCCGGACACAAGGTTGACGGCATCGTCTATCATGTCTATGAGGTTAGGGAAGGTGTCTCTGAATAAGCCCGTGATTCTCACCGTGACGTCTATTCTCGGTCTTTTCAATTCGTTGAGCGGAATCACTTCCAAATCTATAATCTGACCACCGGTACGGGACCACACGGGTCTGACTCCCAAAAGCCAGAGTATATACGCCATGTCGTCGCCTCCTGTCTTCATGATGTCGGTGGCCCAAATTATAAAGGCCACATCGCGCGGATATGCCCCCTTTTCACTGACGTATTTTTCAATCATCTGATCCGCCATTTTACATCCCACTTTCCATGAGGCTCGGCTGGGAATGGCTCCCGGATTGGTACCGTAATAATTTCTTCCCGTCGGAAGTATGTCGGCGTTACCGCGTGTCGGAGCTCCGGAAGGGCCTGGGAGGACAAAATTACCTGCCAGAGCATCCAGGGTAAACGTTATTTCATCAGAGGTTCTAATCAGATTCGGAACCAACGTACGGCATAAATAAGTCAGAGATTTTTCGAAATCCTCGGAGAGCTTCCCGTATAAATTTTCTGTTGCAGAAACACATTTTTCCAAATCATATTCAAGACTTCTCAATTCGGCCAGGAGTTTTCCGAATTCTTTTTCAGCGTATTCTGCGGTTTCACTGTTGAGATTACCTTCGGTACCAATGGCAGAGGGATTTTTCAAACATTTCGTTATGTCAATTCCCAGAAGCGAGGCGAAAGAGTTTCTGAGAGACCGTACGTCTCCGTTATCCATGCGGGTCAGAGAATATACTGCGTCATCCATACGCTCATTTTCGGGAGCCTTCCCCAATATATGCAACCCGTTCCTTATGATTGAGTCCTTCATATCCGTGATATAATCGTGAAGTTCAGGTATGTGGATTTCAAAATCTTCGGAATCGGATTCGGTCAATCCCAAATCTATGAGCATGTCTGCTTCTTTCACGGCTTCGAACACGCTTTCAACCAAAGCAGTTTTCCGGTCTCCCTTTACGGTACTCGACATTTTGAGATATTCCTGCAAAGGGACTTCAACCGAATCCAAAACATCATAGCTACCGGCTCTGCCTAATATAGGGTTCATATGCCCTATCAGAACTGCCTCAGATCTTCTTTTAGCCTGTATTCCTTCACCAGGATCATCGATTATGTAGGGATATATGTTGGGAAGGGCATTCAAAACGACGTCCGGAAAACATTTTCCGGAGAGCCCCACATTTTTTCCGGGCAACCATTCTAATGTACCGTGGGTACCTACGTGAACGACGGCATTGGCGCCGAAATCATTCTGAATCCATCGATAATATTCCAGATATTGGTGAGGTATGGCGGCGTGGGGATCGTGATATAAAGATTCCATCTGTTCGGAGAGCCCCCTCATCGGTTGGTATCCGATGAAAACATTTCCCTTCAGTATACCCGGAATGATAAACTTCCCTCCGTCAACGGATATTTTTCCAGGCGGCGCCCCCCAGCTCCTTTCCATCATAATACGGTTGAATTCGGGTATTCTGGCATAATGGATAAGATAGTCTTTATTATCAATAAGTGCAACTGCTTTTTCTTCAACATCTTGTGACGGAGTCCAGGATATATCATTGGTCACGCCGTTCAAAAATTCTTGAAGTAGACCTTTACTGTTTTCCGGAAGAGTGCCTACGTTGTACCCTTTATCCTCCATACTTTTCAGAAGGCGGTACACACTCTCTATGGAGTCCAAACCTGACGCGTTGCCCACGCGGCCGGAGTCTTCCCGGGATTGCCACATCAATATAGCAATCTTCTTTTCTTCGGCGGGTGTATGGCGTAGTTTGGTCCAATTCTTCGACAGTTTCACAAGATGCTCTATACGATCTTGTATGGGAAGCGCCCGTTTGGCCGACATTATGCCCTTGTCAACGGAACTTATAGGGACTGTGATAATCTGACCGTCGATTTCAGGATAAGCGACTTGGTTTTTTATTTCATTCTTATTCAACCCCTCGGATGACGCCTCGTAATCGAAATATCCTCCGCTGGCGGTCATCGCCTGAAAAACCGGAACGTTGGTTACAGTTTTGAAAAAGTTGTCCTCGTCCTTCGTTCTCATACCCTCGTCAGGCTCTCTGGAATTGAACAATTGGGAGAACGGAGAGTTCAGTATGATGGCATCAACAAAACATTTTCCGTTTATGAAAAAATATTTTTTTACGAAATCGACGGTTTTCGTCACACCTACGCTGCTGCTGGTGACAGCAAAGAAAAAGGGAACAGCATTCATCTCCTGTTTTTCGATTTCTCTTATTAAGGCGTCTATATGTTCAAGATTGTCGTATATCCATAGGTTGGAAGTGAACATGATGCCTATTGCGGGCTTGGACAAATCCAATTCCGAAACATATTCATCAAAGGTAACGCCACGGGGAAAATTGGGGTGGTACATGCCGTCGGTGGGCTGTTCCGCAATGTCCGGAAGGGGAAAATCAGATCCGTACAATTTATTGTGCAACCAGATTACAGGTCCTTTTTCGTTTTCAAATCCCCTTGCAACAAGATATCGAACTAAGGTTTTGTAAGAACCATCATCACCTTTAAACAAATCCCGGTACACCATTGTAACGTCGGCATTCCCACTGATCAGTAACACGTACGCGGAACATTCCCTCAGAATTTTCTCATACCTTTCAAATTTTTTAAACCTGTTAGGGTCGGACATGCATCTCACAATCACCAGGTCCGCTTCTTTTGTATTCTTCACGAGTTCGTTATACAGAAGAATGTCTTCATCCACATCGAATTCGTTGTAACAGTTGAGTTTCAGTGAAAAACCTAGTTCCGAAGCAACGGTCTCTGCCGGTTCGATCATTGTTTTTGAATCCGTTGTCTGAATGGAAAGATTGACGATTTTCATGATTTCGGCTCTGATTGGATTATACATCCTATTCCGATATATAGTATCTTTTTCTAAGTCCACATAGAAGTGCAGATGCGAACCAAGTCAAGTCGAGCTAACAATCATGTGAAACGACACAGATGAAGGAACAGATACAAAATCAACAGATGGCTATATAATCCAATAGGGGTTTTCCGCATTGATTAGAATGACGGTAAAACAATATTTCCCCTTCACAGCCATTGTGGGACAGGAAGAGATGAAACGGGCACTCCTTCTCAATCTGGTTGACCCGGGTATAGGTGGGGTTCTCATCAAAGGAGAAAAAGGTACTGCAAAATCCACCGCAGTACGTTCCCTTAGTCAGATAATGCCTGAGAAGACAGTCGTGGAAAGGTGTCCTTTCGAATGCGAATATGGTGGTGACAGGGGATACTGTTCCTATTGTGAGGAACGGTTGATGAAGGGTGAAAAACTGAACTCTGTATCTGTAAAAACCAGAGTTGTCGAATTACCGCTGAATGCCACCGAGGATCGCGTGGCGGGCACTTTGGACGTCGAACATATTCTGAAAATCGGTGAAAAGAAATTTGAACCGGGAATATTGGCTGACGCAAATGGCAATGTATTGTATGTAGATGAAGCAAATTTGCTTGACGACCATATCGTGGACATGTTGCTGGATTCGGCCGCCATGGGTGTCAACTATATCGAAAGGGAAGGAATATCTTTCACTCACCCCGCAAGGTTTGTGCTTATAGGAACTATGAATCCGGAAGAAGGGGATATTCGACCTCAACTGATGGACCGGTTCGGTCTTTCCGTAGAGGTGAGGGGTGAAAAGGATACAGAATCCCGTAAAGAAGTGATTAGGCGCGGAATCATGTTCCACGAGAACCCAGAAGAGTATATTGAGCTTTTTGATGATGATACGGCAAACCTGAAAAATAAGATATCCAACGCCCGAAAAAACAGGGCATCGGTCAACTATGGTGATAATGTTCTGGATGCCATTGTTTCAGTTACAACCCATTTTGGTGTAGACGGTCATAGAGCAGACATAACTCTATTGAAGGCCGCAATTGCCAATGCGGCTTTGGAAAGTAGATACAAAATAACTAAAGAAGATCTATTGACCACTGCGCCACTGGTCATTTCTCACCGTATGCGCAGAAGACCCTTTGAGGAAACATCCTTCGATAAAGAGGAGCTTGAAAAATGCCTAAAGGCATTTTGAAATTCCCCTTTTCGGCAGTTTACGGGGCCGATGAAGTAAAAAAAGCAATATTGTGCGCTACAGTTGAACCTGGAATAAAGGCCGTACTTATCAGAGGACCGCCCGGTACGGCAAAATCCGTCATTGCAAAATCTTCGGGAGATATATTGGGAAAGGATGTTGTAATCATACCTTCGAATATTTCTGAGGGGGATCTGTTTGGCGGTATAGATATGGAATCCTCCATCAAAGAAGGGAAAATCGTACCTCTTAGGGGCTTATTGGCCTCCGCTCATGGAAACGTGGCTGTCGTAGATGATGCAAATTTGATGGATAGAAGAACACTGTATCAGCTTCTTGATTCTGTCGTTCTGGGAAGGGTTGAAGCTGAGAGGGAAGGAGTATCAGTATCGTACCCCTGTGATACGGTTCTGATAGCAACCGCCTGTATGGAAGAAACCGATATACCTCCCCATATGCTGGATCGTTTTGACATATGTGTTCACACAAGATCTCCTGAAGATAAGGATGTTAAAACAGAAATCCTGAGGAGGATGAATGAGTTTTCAAAAAACACTAAAAAGTTTATCAAAGAATGGAGCGGAGAAAAAGAATCTCACCTTTCAAAAATATCTTCTGCTGTGAAAATTCTGCCTCTGATTACGGTTTCGGATGAATTTTTAACAATAATGGTCGAACTCTGTGAAAGAATGGGGGTTGACGGCCACCGGGGAGATTTGGCTCTTTTCAGAGCCTCCAGAGCCTTGGCGGCTATGTCTGGGAGGGACGAAGTCATCACGGAGGATGTGGAAGCGGCGGCAATAATGTGTCTCGCCCACAGAAGGCGGAGTTTCCCTCAGATTCCCGAGGAACCCGAAGTTCCCGATGAACCGCAGCAGGATACTGAACCGAATAATCAAAACAACGCGGAAAAATCCGAAAAACCTCCCGATAAAGAATCAGAAGATTTCGAAACCGAAGAGGATGAACGCGACGGTGAAGAGAGAACCGCCCCCAAACCCCCCGTGCCGGAACTCGATGATATGATGTTCAAAATAGGGGAGCAGTTCCGCGTAATAGATTTTCTTGCCGGCGGACCGGAAAGAATCGAACAATCCAATGCGGACAAAGGAAAAAGAAAAAGGGCAATCAGTACCGATGGTTCGGGAAAATACTCCGGTCATGAAATTCCCAATGGTCCTTTGACGGATTTGGCTCTTGATGCTACAATACGTTCGGCGGTACCATATCAGAAGTACCGGGAACCCGGAAAATTAGCAATTGCAATAGAGAAACAGGATTTGAGAAAGAAAGTGCGGGAAAAGCGGACAGGGGCCACGATAATGTTCGTGGTAGATGCCAGTGGATCTCTGGGCGTTAGAAAGAGAATGGAGACTGTTAAGGGCGCGATTCTGTCAATGCTCAAAGACAGTTACGTAAAAAGAGACAAGATTGGCATGATGGCCTTCAGAAGAATGTCTACGGAACTTATATTGAATCCCACCCATTCCGCCGAATACGGGTATAAAAAATTAAAGGATCTGCCCACGGGCGGCAAGACGCCCTTGTCCGATGGTATAGGCACGGCTTCAAAATTCATGTCTTCTTATTCCCGTTCTCACATGGGTGAGAAATGCTATATCGTTTTGATAACTGACGGCAGGGCAAACGTTCCCTTGAAAGAAGGGATCGACGCGAACGAAGAGGTTCTTGAAATAGCCGAGAAAGCAATCATTCCCGGAGTTAAGTGGATTGTCATCGACGCTTCCGTCGGTTATTTCAAATTCGACAATGCCGAAAAACTTGCCGAAAAACTGCAGGCGGCGTATTTCAGTGTGGACAATCTTAACGCCGACAAATTGGCGGGAAGCGTCAGAATGGTCGTGGATTGAACCGTAACGCATTATATTCAAAGAACCGGTTGAAATAATAAAGGGTAAGAGGTTTTTTGGATTCCGAACGGCAAATCAGGGAGACTTGGCCGCTTCGTAATCTGTCTTGGTTATGGTGGTGGTCATATCCAATTTTACATCGAAGCTTCCGTCGGAACCGCTTCCTTCAAGATAACCTAGGAAAGCATCCACATATTCCTGGAATATTCTGTCGCCGAATCCTTCTTCAAACAATTCCGGATAGAATATTTCGGCACAGTATGCAACTCTGCAGGGGACAGGCATGCTGGCGTTGACGAATATCATATTTCCGTCAATGTATGCCTTGCCTGCGTGCAGATAAGAATTATTTGCATTTTCCCAGGTTTCTATAACATCATCGACGATGTAGTCTCTGGTTCTGAAACTTATCATGTACTCGGCGGCATCAAAGGATGTAATCGCATCTTCGGTTTCCAATTTTTTGGAGCCGTCTCCTTCGAAATTCGTTATGTTGTTTCCTCCGGCGACTTCGGTGACCTGTGTGTAGGCAGAGTCCATTTCGGTAATGTAGCGCCACATGGTCAATGAGATACATTTCACCTTTTCATCGTCGGAAAGATCCTTCAGTTTATCTTCAATCATGTCATACAGCGCGTGAGTCTTTTCATAGTAATCTCTGGCCTGTTTTTCCACATCGGTACCAAGTAATACGCCTATGGTAAGACATGCATTGACTTGGTCCACAGGTGCCGAACACTTGATTCTTAGAACAGGTATGCCTGCGGCATCGATATCTTCGATTTTGTCGGAAACCGCGGCATCCGTCATTGCGAATATTGCACCGATACCGCCCTCACTGTACAAGTCCATATCCAGAGCTATAAGGCCGCTGTAGTTAGCATTATCTATGGCTCTTGTGCCTGCGAGTTTTGTAGCGCCCGCATCAGTAACGACCTTCTGTTCCACAGGGTATGCGCTTGCAACAAATCCTGCAATGCTGTTTTCACCGCCGATTAATATGAACATAGACAGCATGTCCGCATTTACAGTAACCACATTTTTCAGAGGATACTGTACTTCGATAATCGATTCATTCTGATCCATCACGAAAACATTAGTGGGAGTACCGTTGATAATGTTCTGAACGATGTCTCTGTCGGTCGCGTTAATCTTTCCATCATTGTTCGCGTCAGCGAATTCATAATCAGACAAGTTCTTTTTACCGTCAATTATATCGTTGATTATATCCAGGTCGCTCTGATCTATGCGATCGTCCTCATTGGCATTACCCAGTATAGGCAATGATGTGTGAGGGACATAGCTTCCGGAACCGTCACCCTCTTTTGTGAGGAGTATCCCGGCACCAATGCCTAAAGCAGCGACGACGAGGACTGCCGCAACAATCAAAGTCATATTTTTATTATTCATATTCCACCTAATTGGATGTATAGTCCAACTGGTTATTATCTGTTCCGTATTAAGTCGTTTCGCATCCATCGAAATCAATGTTGCAAATCATTGTTATA
>CAZPQO010000012.1:0-10698 GCA_964588745.1 uncultured Methanomassiliicoccales archaeon
ATGACTGACGGTGTCTTACTGTTCCACGAAGGGGGAAAGTTTGTGGGCACATAGCGGGACAAAGAGCGTTTCGCAACCGGAACCCTCGATCTCCCTGACGGATTTCATGCGGAAGGCACATGGGATGACGGAGTGATGACCGGACCCGGATTGCAGACGGTGGGAGCATACACAATCAAAGGAAATTTCGAATCCGGAGCCATCGAAGGGGAAGCCGAGATTCTCATCAACGATGTGTTGACCTATAGGGGAATGTGTTCAAAATCCACGCCTTCGGGTCTCGGAAGACATTTTGTCAGTGAGGAACACGGCGGCGGTTACATAGAAGGCATATGGGACACTCTTGAAAGTGTGACGGGAACGTATTACAGACCCGACGGCACGACGGAAAAAGTAAAGATAGTCGATGGAAAACCCGTTGACTGATTCGAACCGATTAGACTATGCCCATGCGTAAGGCGTAAACAAAAACCTCGTTCCGATATGCGGGATGCACTTGACGATCCTTCAGCCGATAAACAACGTCAGCACAATGGACACGGCGGTCATCGCAATCAGAATCAACGCAACCATGGCCCAAGCATAATCCTTGTCTCTCAGTAAGAAAGCCGCGCTGACAATAACTCCTATGATAGGGGACAGTATCAATATCAGTAATCCCAACCAGAGAACCGTCTCCCCGTATCCCAATATGTTTACTGTCAATCCCGCCGCAATAGTGGCGACACCCAGAACCGCCCCGGTCCAAAGGGTTTTGGACGTTGCTTTGTAAAGATTCATCACAGACAGCCTCCTGCCTTCAGTATCATGATGATTGCGATCACAAACAACAATACCGCGAAATATTTTCTCAGAGCCTTTCCGTCCACGTGAGGGGAGATCCGGGTGCCGATCATCGAACCCACGAACCCGCCCACAGCAACTGTTCCGGCGAACATCAGATCTATTTCGCCCAGAACAAAGTAAAGAATCGCACCTGCGAAAGCCGTGATTCCGATCATGTAATTGCTTGTGGCGGTGGCGACCCTCATCGGAACCCCCATGTACAGGTTCATCACCGGGACTTTGATCGTTCCGCCCCCCATCCCCGTCATGGACGCTATAACTCCTGCGAGGGAAGATATCGCGGCACCTTTCCTGATGTTGTGCACGTCGTATCCCACGTATTTTTTGTCGGCCTCGTCATAATATTTCATATGGTATTTTCCGGAGTCTTCCGTAGGTACGATTTCTTTCTCGGGCTCGGCAATCATACGGTATCCGGAATAGATTACCACGGTTGCGAACACGATTGTCAAAACAAGGTTGCTTATGTAAATGGCAATGAAAACACCGACTATGGCTCCGAAAACCGTGGTTATTTCCATCAGTAACCCCAATCTTATGTTGGACGTCCCCCGCCCCACATAAACCGAGGATGCGCCCACCGAAGTGGCAACGATTCCGACGAGACTTATCGCCGCCGCATCTTTTGCGGCCATGCCGAAGACAATCGTCAATATCGGCACAATGATCATTCCGCCTCCGATACCGAACAATGCGCCCATGATTCCTGAAAACAATCCTACGAACAACAGGGCAATCAACAATATCGGGTCCATATTTTCTATGAGTGACGATTCCATATTAAGAATGTGGCAAAAGCGTTATTATCGGAATCCGTCTAGCGGACTCTGTGTTCGTCATAATGGTGAGGTATTCGGAGATAGGTCTCAAGAGCACCCCGGTCAGAACAAGGTACGAAGATCAGCTCAGAGATTCCATGCTTTCAATGTTGGCAGCAGACGGAGTCGAAGCTTTGATCGATAAAGGAGACGCCCGCTTTTATGTCAGAACATCGGACTACGAAAAAACAATAAAATCCCTGAAAAAAGTTTTCGGAGTGGGTTCTCTTTCAGTGGCCATGGTGACCAATTCGACCATGGAAGACATTTGCAAGACGGCCGCACTTTATTCCGAAGGCCGTTTGTCCGAAGGCGAATCCTTCGCCGTGAAACCCAGGAGGGAAGGCACTCATTCTTACCGCAGCACGGACGTCGGGCGAGAAGCCGGTGCGGCGATTTACAGAGCCAACGAACATCTGAACGTCAAGGTGAATCTCACGGATCCCGACAAGGTCTTCTTCATAGAAGTCAGGGAAAACAAGGCATACATCTTTGATGAGTACATCAGAGGTCACGGAGGCCTTCCCGTAGGTACCCAAGGACGCGTAATCGTCTCGGTGAATAACGACCGTGACGTTTTGTCCGCATGGCTGATGATGAAAAGAGGCTGTAGAATCATTGTCAAAGGAAAGGACGAATCCGGGACACTGGTACATTACGATCCCGACATAAGATTCATTGAAGAAGGGGAGGAGGAACCCCGCGCTTTGGGTTACGTTCTCGGCACTTCTCTGAAAGATCTTAAAAATGTGAATGTGGCGGATTATGATTTACCCGTCTACTTCCCGACCATAGGAATGTCCGATTCCAAAGTGAAGGAAATGGTCGACGTTCTGAAAAATGAAGTGAAGTGAATCCGGGAACGGCAGATTCTCAAAACCCGGGATACGCAAAAGTTGTTTTCTTTTCCGGACTGCGCCGATACTTTTGGAATTCAGTCAGATATCAGAAAATATTGAAAAATCGGCATTTCGGAAACAACGTTTCCTACTTTGCCGGGTTGGGGTTAAGGAGTTTAAAACGGAACCGAAGTTCCGTATCAGTGTCTCTTAGGGTCACGGAGGCGCTGTCTTTCGCTGTTGCCGCGTTTGTAGGATCTGACCGAAGGTCTGACCTTTTCAGCACCCTTTCCGGTGTGCCTCATACCGCGGCCTTTGATACCGGCGGAAGTCTTTCCGCGGTAGACACGGCCTCTGCTTGTGTTGTCACAGATCCAATTGATTTTGTTGTCGGATTTGATGACGGGGTGTGAAGGATCCACGAGTATGACCTCATACCATTCCTGCTGTCCGTCGGCACCGACCCAATAAGAGTTCAGAACCTCCATGTTGGGGTATCTCTTCGCAGTTCTCTCTTCAGCCATGCGCTGAAGGCTCTTGCCTGCGGTAATTTTGTTAATACCCTTTCTTTTGGCCCTTCTTCCGGCCTTGATGGTTCTTTTTCCTAGACTGCCCTTTCTGACACGGGCCCTTACGACGACATAACCCTGTTTTGCCTTGTATCCGAGAGCTCTCGCCCGGTCCAAACGGGTGGGCCTTTCGATTCTGATGAAGTTTTCTTCCCTTCTCCAAAGAATCTTTCTCTCGCGGTTAAGTTCTCTTACGTAAGATTTATCAGGCACGTTCCATGCGTCGCCGATGTAGCTGTACATGCTTTTTCCGCTGACGGGACGTGCATTTTCCTGGGTGTTATTATCCATGTTGATCACCGATTTCGGATTCACCTTGTTACGGGCACATTTCCGCAGAGCCTATAATGCTCTGTATTAGTCCTGAATGTGGTTCAGTATTTAATTATTGACTATGGGCGGTTATTGCAAACGGTTTTATTCCCGCCTCTAATTCTTCCATCCATGCCATGCTGTGCCCATTGCGGTTCCGAGGTGCCCGAAGACGCTTTTACCTGTCCTGTCTGCGGTGCCGAACTGAAAGAGATCCGTTCCGGGAAGGAAGCAACGGTATTCTACAGACCCTATATGTTCGGTATCGCCGGTCTGTTGGTGGGAGTCGGTCTTTCCTGTTACGGATTGTTTTCCGGACTGGTACACGATCCGATAGGCATATTCGTTCCCGCATCGGGCGTTATCCTGGGAATTAAAGGGGCGGTTGTTGCGTACGGGGATGGGGATGAGTGCGATATGCCGTCTTTGGCGACAACAGTGTCGGCGGGATTGATATCGGCGGTTTTCCTGGTGGCGTACATGTTGCTTTGAGAGGTTACGAAAGCATCAAAAGAAATCTTTCAGACTTGTGTTCCTGCTTTTTTTGGGTCCTTTCTTTTCCACGACGACCCGTCTTTCTTTTTCTGCGGGGGGTTCGTCATCGCCGTCACCATCAAAATCCATATCGAAAGTAAATTGCCGGCTTCCCAGCATGAGGTCCTTTTCGGTCCATCCGAAAACTTCCGTAATCCTTGAGGCCGTCTGAGCGATTCTTCCGGCGTAGTATCTGTAATCCGGTCTGTGTTCGAATTCTTTGCCGCTGATGTACGGTTCGACTCTTTGGGGCACCACGGAACCGTCGGTGACGATCCACGATACTTTCATACCGGGTATGAAGTCATATCCCAGCTTGGTCATTTTGAGAGCCGCCTGTACGTTTGCCATTCTGTCAGGGTTCACGTAAGCGTTCACCCCTTTGCAGGTTCTTGAGATGACCAAATCTTTCGGTTCAACATTGCCGCTCAGAGTGTTCTGCACGGTTTCCCTCACGTAGGCGACCGCGCCTTCGTTGTCTTCGTCAAGAATCTTCTTGAAAAGTTCTTCCAACAGTTCGCTTTGCAGGTCAAAAGAATCCGAACGGCGTATTTCGTAACCTCTGACCAGAAGGTCGTCTTCCTTGACCGGCCACACGACACGTCCCACGTAGCGTTTTTTCTTTCCGTGGGAGAACAGGGGTTCGATCAGTTTCTCGAATTCAAGCACTCCTTCTTCTGTGGAGAACCGTTCCGCCAGGGATTTTCCGAACTCGACCGAATTTTCCAAATCATCCGCCGGAGACTGAATGAACACCGAGTCCGTATCGGAATATATTACGCCGATGCCGTCGGCTTCGACTTCGCTGATGATTCCTTTAACGTTGCCTCGTGCGAAGGACGTGATTGCCGCTCCGATGTTTTTGTTTGTGAATCTGTAAAACGATGAAGCGAACACGCCGTAGAAAGTGTTCATGAGAATCTTCACCGCTTCCTGCAGACCGTCAAGGTAATGGTATTCATGTTCGTCCTGTGCGAGTTTCATGGATTGTTTTATGCTGTCCCTGTACGCCATCAGATCCGACAGTATTGTGGGCAACAACCCTTCTCTTCGGTCTTTCGACATGAATCTTGCACCGGAAGGACTCACTATCTCCCCGTCTTCGGACAGGGTCGTGAAACATATGTTCTTGGATATAATCAGGGAAGGATACATGGATTTGAAGTCCAGAACAACGACCCAGTGATACAGACCCGGCTTCATGGTATGCACGTAGCCCCCCTCAATCTGATCCGCTCCGGCCTTGCGTCCGCCCATGGTGGGGACGGCGACTTTGCTTCTGTCCGCCAGCCGTATAACCAGGGAATCGGCAAGCTGCGATGAGCCGGAAGTCAGTACGTCTTCCGCGGGAAGTTTTGAAACCGCGGCAAGATCCATGTTTTTGCGCACCGAGTCTATTTCGTTAAGGATACGATATGCCAGCTCCGCATCTTTCATGCAATATTCGAGAACCTTCTCACGGTTTTCTTTCCACTGACGGTCCATGTCGGCGGGATCTACGTCAAGTTTCCCTTCGCCGAAGAGTTGCATGGAAACCGCGTTCAATGTTTCCTGTTTGGGCCTAATCTCGCGTTTGACCGCCCACCAGGCATCGATCACCAACCTTCCCTTGATTCTCCAGAAACGGTCGCTTATCAGACGGGGCTGACTTCCGTCCCGTCCCCAAGGCATGGCATCGGTGAATTTTATCGCGTCCGAGCGTTCCTTTATTTTTCTTATATCGTAGTTGTCTATGTTGTATCCCGTTATTATGTCCGGGTCCTCGGAACGGATCAGTTCGCCGAATTCGGTTATGATTTCTTTTTCGGATCCTACGATCGGTTCGCATTCACGGAGCTTCCCTCCTTCGGAAATCACGGCACAGATACAGTACAGATAATCGTGTTCGACGCTGTTTTCCAAATCGAAGGACATAATCTTCAACGGAGGGGTGAAAGGTTCCAGATCTTCGTGGCTCCTCATCTCGACCACAAGGTCGGTGTGATATTCCCCTTTGATTTCTTTTCCGATGACTTTCAGACAGGCTCCGAGGTCCAAATCGTAAATGTATCTCAGATGGAACGGAATATCCGTGGAAAGAACCTCAAAACCTCTCTTTTTGACGTCGTTCCGGTATTCCGTCATTTTGTAAGGGTACTTGATTGTGACTTTCAACACCTTTTTCGTCTGTCCTTTCAGAAGCAACTCATCCTTTTCAACGGAAAGAACTTCGGAATCCCGTTTGTAATGCCCTTCTATGTCGGCATTAGGTTCAATGATGAAGAAATAAGGTCTGAATCCCCGGGACAGTACTGTAATGGATTCACCCTCCCGGGTCTTCCCGAACAGTTCTATAACCATTTCATCGCCGTCCTGTTTGTAGGAAGCGGCAAACAGTCTTACGTCCCAGTCACTCATTTCAATCACTTATCCGCCACTATTCTTATAACGTCTCCATCCTGGAGAATGTAGTCCGCTCCGATGGTGCGTTTGGTTTTCGCGTTTACGCCTCTGATGAATTTTTCACCCAAATCTGTGTGAACCTTATACGCCAAATCTTTGGCAGTGGAGCCTCTTTTCATCAGGAATGCGTCGGGAAGGACCCTTCCGAAATGGTCCGTAAATTTGTTTTCGTCTTCAACGGGGTATACGGTGATTTGATCCAACATCCTGAAAGTTGCGGTTTCCAGACATTTCTGGATTCCCGTGCCTTTGTACATGGAAACTTTGTCTTTCATGAAATCCAAAGCTTTTTTCTGAGCTTCGTTGACCTGCGCATCATCCCTTACGGAAAACGATTCGTCGCCGGGATTGTAGTTTATCAATCCCGCGGACGCGGCCTTCTTCAGAGCCAGTTCCGTTTCCGCCAGAGTGGGAACCGCGTCTTCGTCGAATTCTTTCACTCTGTTCACGCAGTCTGCGGGAGCGATGTCCGATTTGTTCATGGCCACCATCAGAGGCCTGCTGATTTTTCTGAGTTCGGCGCAGAACGACAAGAGGATATCATCTTCCCAAACAGAAGGATCTCCGGACAGTCCGGTTATCCTTATCGCCTCCTTGATCTGTCCCTCGGTGACTTTCAGACCCGCCAATCTTTCGGCGAGCACCACTTCGGGTTTCGTACCCTGCATCTTCGCCTGTCTGGCAATTCTGGAAAGGCCGTTCTTGATAATCTCCAGCATCCAGCGGTCGATTTCTTTCTGAAGGAAGGTCACGTCTTCCACGGGATCGTGGGAACCTATATCGACGGAGTTTCCCTCTATGTCGGTGGAACCGCTTACGTCTATGACGTTAATCAGAGCATCCGCCTGTCTCAGATCGTCAAGGAACTTGTTTCCCAACCCCTTTCCGTCCCAGGCATCGGGAACCAATCCCGCAACATCCAGAAGTTCGACGGGAATCCATCTGACTCCGTCTTTACAGGTTGAGTTGTGAGGGGTGCATTCCACACCCAGTTCTTTACAGGGGCAGACAGATCTGACATACCCCACACCTTTGTTGGGCTCTATGGTGGTGAAAGGGTAATTGGCGATTTCCACGGAGGCCATGGTGGCGGCTCCGAAGAAAGTCGATTTGCCCACATTGGGCTTACCTACTATTCCTATAAGCATTGAATCACTCCTGTATCCCGTTGCCGAGATTATACATTTGTCGCATCCGCGGTTATAGCGTTGGATAATTCTCCGATCTGTTCCGGTGAAAGATTTTCTATTCTTTCGTCCAAATACGGCAGATCAGCATCTTTGCTCACGATACCCGCTTTCTTGAGCGAAGTGCCTATTTTTTTACGTCTTTGGCTGAAACAAAGATTCACGATTCTGAAAAATAATTTCTCGTCCCTGATTTCGAAGGGTGCCGGACGGGGAGTCAGCGACACAACGGCGGAATCGACTTTCGGACGGGGATTGAATTTGGATGCGGATACTTTTTCAAGAATTTCACAGTCCGCTCTGTAATAAATTCCCACGGTAAGTCTGGAATAATCTCCGGTGTTCGGTTTCGCGGCCATCCTGTCCGCGAACTCTTTCTGAACCATGACCACGGCTTTTTTGAAATCATGTTCCAGCAGTTTGAATATGATTGGGGTGGAAACGCTGTATGGAAGATTACTGACAAAAACGTCAAACTCCGGCCATTTTACTTTTACGGCATCTCCGTGAATCAGAGTCAACCCGTCTCCGAATCTGTCTTTGATGTGTTCCGCCAATTTGTCGTCAAGTTCGATGCAAGTGAGTTGTCCGCCCGTTTCAATAAGGCGTTCGGTAAGTATTCCGAAACCCGGTCCCACTTCGAGAATTCTGTCGCCTTCGGAAATACCGGCGTAATCAACCTGCCGGTCGGCGGTGGAACCGTCGGTTAAAAAATTCTGTCCCTTCTCTTTTTTTGGGACCAGTTCGGTCTCCCTTATGAGACGCTCCGTATTCTTCATCTTGAAACAAAGATGTAGCGTTTCATGTCGTTCTCGGAGATTTCCATCACGACTCTCGCGATGATGAGTTTTTCCGGATTTTTGACAACGGGTACCCTTTCCGCCAAATCCTCGAAACTTTCGAACTTCTTGACGTTTCTTTCTTTGACGATTGCATCCATGCTTTTCTTTCCCAGTCCGGGAAGTTCTTCCAGTGCGTGTTTGCGCATGGTTATGGGACCCGCTTCATTGTAGAATCTGATAAATCTGTCGGGTTTGGCCCTGACTATGTCGCTGACGGCATATTCCAGTTCGGATTGGGCGGTGGTGGTCAGATCCGCGTATCCGACCCTTTTCTTGATATGGTCGATTTGTTCGCGGCGGACTTTGTCTTCCCCGACGTATACGCGGTCGCCCATGGTAATCTGTGCTCCCGCTTTGGGTACAATTTCGAATAACTTGAATTCGGATTCGCCGACTCCGAAACATACAGGCTCTTTCTTTGAATAGCCTCCGCCGGGTATGCCCTGCGGTAAATAATCAATAATGCGTACGTATTCTTCCACGGTGATCCCAACCTTGTACCCGATTACAGGTATTTAGCAACTATCTCTAAGATTTCCTTGATGTCTTCGGGTTCCAGAACAACCCTTTCCTTAGAGAATATTGCACGAAGATCGGCCGGATATTTCGGCAGTACGTCCGCTATTTTCACGGCGGTAAAATCGGTAACAGGTGAAACCCCTTTCAATTCTTCGATGAGGTTATCCGTATCTTCCACGGAAAGACGGCTGACTGCCTGTGCATGTTCCATTGCGGCATTCTGTACCACCAGAAGGCCTCTGGCTTCTTTGTCGGCAGCAAGAAGTTTGCCGACTTCTGCGAGACTTACGTATTTTTCAGCCATTTTGATTCCGCCTGTTATACTCCGTTCAGTTTACGTTCCTTACGAGGTGTTCGGGTCTTGCAACAACAGTTTTGAGTTTGTTGCCGCTTTTGACGCTGACTTCGTAAGCGGACCCTCTGGGTCCGATAACGACTCCGGTAAGGCCGTGGAACCTGGAGAACGGCATTCCCTTGTGCACGCTGGGGTCAATCACGATGTTGACTTTTTCTCCGGACTCGAATGTCTGGAGACCTCTGGTGATGGGGGAGAGACCGCGGTTCCGGGGTTTCTTCTGGAGCTTGTAGCGGGTGTTTGTCCTTGGTCCTTTGGATGCTTTCATCTCATTCACGCTCTGATTTGTTATATTTGATTGCCAACACGTCCAATTCGCTGACTACACAGGGAATCCCGAGAGAGTCGGAGAAGTTTGGCAGGCTCCTTCCCTCATCGCCGGAAACGAACTCTTTCACATATGTCCCGGCTTCGGTCTCAAGTGTAAGGTCGAAGGTATAATCGTCGACCGTTTCCGCCTCGACCCAACGTATTCCTCTCCGTCTCACAAGGTCGGCACGTCTGTGCATTACCCTGTTTGGGGTCCGTTGGTCGATGCAGACGTCTTTGAACGTCAGTGCTACATCAATTAGTTCCTGTTTATTAACTTTACTCTTAGCCTTTACACGTGCGCGGTATACCTTGTCAGGGGTTGCGCCCTTGTATTCCCTCACGGTTTCCCGTTCTGTGAAATGCAGGGAATTGTATCCTGCCAGTTCCGACAGGTTGGCTCTTTTTTCCAATTCTTCAAGATCTATACTTCTTCTGACGGGATTGCTGATTTCCAGAACGAAAGGCCGACCGTCTTCAAGCATGAGGGCGTCTATGTCTTCCCGTCCCATACCGTGGAAGAAATGTTCTTCCCCGCCGGTCATTTCCACCGCGATGTCTCCGATGATTTCCTGGACGGAAGTGGAGTACATTTTACCGGTGTTGCCGCAGCGTTCGCATCCCCTTCCTCTGCATTCCCTGCAGGGCCATTTGGTCTGAGGTATTTCTCTGCTGAATTTATTGTAACGTCCGGCGATGAATATAGGTTTTATGTTCAGTTCCACATCGGCGAAACGGGTGTCGATGCAGGCGACGACCTGTGGTCCGTCGAATTCAACGGGACGGCCGATTATCGGTCCTGCGAGTTTTCCGATTTCCCTGTTCAGTTCCGATTTTATCATTTCACTGCGTCCGAGTCCGAATTCTTCAACGAGTTTCTTTTCCGCTTCTGCTATGAAAGGGTCGACTTTCGTGCCTATCAGGAAATTTTCAATTTCCAACGATTCCACAGCATCAGCAATGGTTTCCACAAATCTCGGCATGAGATCGAAAATATTTCCGCAGAGAGTACACGGGTCTTCGGCGGGAAGGTCTTTTCCGGATTCTTTCAAAGCATCCCTGAGCATGATTCCCCGGGTTTCGTTGGTCATACCGGTTCCTTCTTTCCCGAACATTCTGCCCAGAC
>CAZPQO010000013.1:0-9986 GCA_964588745.1 uncultured Methanomassiliicoccales archaeon
TTGAAACCAAGGATTGACCGGATGTTTGTATCTTTGTTTTTTCTTCTGAAAGAAATCTGCTCTTCCGGATGATTGTTTTCTTCGGTTGAATCCATATTTCAACCACTGTCATTGATACCGGAAGAGGGATTATTGTTTAATAAGTTATACGAACCGGGATTGTCCCGTTTCCGTCCGAATATCAGATATCCCGTATGACCCAGAGTGTCGAAGGACGGCCGCACTCCGCCGGGGTGGACTTCCATTTCACGGTTGATGTTTTCGTATGCCCTTACGCGGGAAAATTTCCTTTCCCTCAACGCGATGACCGAAGATTCCAGTTGATTCACGTTGGGAACGTATATGCAGACCATCCCTCCGGGTTTCAAATGGGGAAGAAGGTTGTCCAAAGCCAACCAAGGATCAGGCATGTCCATGGTCAGTACGTCGGCAATACCTTCGAATTCCACGTCTTTGGCATCGCCGATCACATAACTCCAATTTTTATCCAGTCCCGTTCTGGCAAGATTCCTTCCGGCTCTTTTCGCATTTTCCTCTTTGAGTTCCACGGTAAGGACGTTGCCGTCAGGGGACACTGCGTTGACCAACGCCGTGGTGAGTCCGCCGGAACCGGCTCCCACTTCGATGACTTTCGTTCCGTTCTTCACATCACAGTTGATGAGAATCTGGGCCGCGTCTTTGACCGTGATTATCTGAGCTCCTCTTTCCAGGGATTCTATCAGTTCGGTCACTTTGGGACGGAACACTGTGAATTCGGAATCCGCAATGCTCATGATCATTCCGTCATGTGCGGTTTCGAAGCGCGTACCGTCAATCGTGCCCAGAGAAGGAATCTTAATCATTTTGTAAGCTACTTTGAACCAATATCTTTTTCCGCCGCCGTCTTCGAGAAAAGCGGTTTCCCCTTCTTTGAATCCTTCCATGTTTTTCACATCGGGTGGGCGGCATAAGCCTGTTTTTCCGAGTTCGATCCGCAAACTATGCATTCGCATTCGACCGCATCCGCGCCGTACGGGGTTCCGAGCATTTTGTAACCGGTGGTTTCTTCAAAGGTCAGACCGCAGTCTTCGCGGCCGCACCAACCGAATCTCAGAATAACGTCATCCCTGGTTTCATCGGCCTCGGAAGGCGCTTCGGACATATCCGAGATATCGATGACCGCAGATTCCTGAACTTCCGTCGCACGTGCGTACAGAGTTGAGGAAATATCGTTAAGCAACAGTTTCACACCTGCGGATACGGCGTTGAGATCCATGGTTCCTTTTTCGCCCGTATCCCTTCTTGCGAAGGATACCGCTTTGTTCTCTATGTCCCTGGCACCTATTTCCAACCTCAACGGGACGCCGCGCATTTCCCAATCGTAATACTTTGCGCCGGGCCTCATGTTCCGATTGTCGAGTTTGGATCTGATTCCGTCTTTGTTGAGAATGTCG
The DNA here is from genome assembly GCA_964588745.1 of uncultured Methanomassiliicoccales archaeon. GTDB lineage: Archaea > Thermoplasmatota > Thermoplasmata > Methanomassiliicoccales > Methanomethylophilaceae > VadinCA11. The sequence goes on from CAZPQO010000013.1 coordinate 1,434, forward strand.
GAAACCATTTTGCACACGTCGAGAACCTCTTCCGGGTTATTTTTGGATATTATCGGAATAATTACGACTTGGAAAGGCGCTATGGACGGCGGAAGAATCAATCCGCTGTCATCTCCGTGAACTCCGACTACGGCTCCGAGAAGACGTTCGCTCATACCGAAGGTGGTCTGATGGGCGAATCTGTGTTCTCCGTTGATATCCTCGTATTTTATGTCGTAAGGTACGGAAAAGTTGGTTCTGTAGTGATGAATCGATCCTATCTGCAACGTCCTTCCGTGGGGCATTACCGTGTCGATGCCGACAGTATAGTGAGCTCCGGGGAATTTGTCCCAATCGGTTCTTACGAGAAGAAAATAAGGAAGACATAGTTCTCTGGAGATGTTCTTCAGCATGACGATGTCTTCTTCAATCTGACATTGAGCGTCTTCTTCGGTGGTGTGACATGTGTGCGATTCGAAAAAGTGAATCTCCCTGACTCTGATGAAGGAGCGGGTCTGCTTGGTTTCGTAACGGAAAGTGTTGACGATTTGGAATATCTTAAGCGGCAAATCCTGATGGGATCTGACCCAGAGTGAAAACATGGGGTACATTGCGGTTTCGGAGGTCGGTCTTATGACCAAAGGAACGTCAAGTTCGTTGTCCCCTGCCTTGGTCACCCAATAGACTTCGGAATCGAATCCTTTGATGTGATCTTTTTCTTTCTTGAATTCGGTTTCCGGAATCAGCAACGGAAAATTGACTTCATCGTGATTTGTGGCATTCAGCTCTCTTCTGGTAAAGGAATCAATCATGGACATGATTTTCCAACCGTAAGGAGTCCATACGTTCATTCCTTTGATGGGGTACCGTTTATCGCTCAATTCCGCGGTATCGACTATCTCGTTGTACCACTCACCGAAGTTTTCCTTTTTCTTCATATGAATCACCGTCTCAGCGCATCGGCTATTATCGGTGCAACCGATATGTGGGATAATTCATTTTCCAACGTATTGCAGCAAAGTATGGTGTCAAGGGAACTTCCAGTCAGGCGTTCTACCGCATTGTCCACGAACACCCCGTGAGTGCATGCAACCGACACTCCTGTCGCTCCAGCTTCCCTCAGGGCATAAACCGCGGCGATTATGGTTCCGCCGGTGGAAATCATGTCATCGACTATCAGGACGTTTTTGTTTTCGCAGTCGACCTCGGAAGGTTTTATTTTCACTTCGGAACCCGACAGTCTCATTTTTTCAAGATGGTCGAAATCCACTCCGATTTTTTCGGCCACGGATTTTGCCCGGTCGATTGCTCCCCTGTCGGGAGCCAATACCAAATCGACGTTTCTTTCTTTGAAGTGTTCCGCAATGGCTCCGGCGGCTTTCAAATCCTCACTGGGACAGGTGAAATAGTCGAGAACGTCTTCTTTGTGGATGTCCACGGTAATCACTCTGTCGCAGACCATGTTCAAATGTTCTGCCATTACCCTTGCGCTCTGAGGCTCACCGGGTTTGAATACCCGGTCCTGCCTGGCATATCCGAAATAAGGTATGACCAAAGTTATTGTTCTCGCGCCCAGGCGCTTGACGGCGTCCTGGAGAAGAAACATTTCTATCATGTTTATGTCAGGATATGTGTTCTGTACGATTACAACGTCATCATCCAACTCTTTGTGGTCGATTCTGGTATAACATTCACCGTCGGGAAATCGGGTGGTTGCGGCTTGTACATATGTGCATTGAAGTATGGCGGCCAGCTCTTTGGCCAGGTCCCTTGACGAGGATCCGCCTACGATTATCATGTGCCCGCAATATCACTCGGATGATATTATCTTATCTAAACACTCCCAGCGGGTGTCATGTAACTCTCCAACACGTTCCTGACCCCATTACAACTGGGAGGCCTTAAAGATGCCGTGACGAAATCAGTCGCCAAACGGACACCTGTCAGGAATGTTCGCATCTCCCTTTGCTAGTTCTTCTCTAAAATCGGGCAGAACGAGAGGGGCTCTTTTCTTAGCAATCTCCATGGCAACCAGGAAATTTTGCAAAGTTTCGTCTGTATCAAGAACTAATTCCAGGTCAAACGATCTCGTAGCCATCTCTTTCACATCCTCGGTAACTCATACATTACGAGAATATGTACTTGTATTGGTTATTTAAAGAATTTTGATTGGCCGATTACCGTACCTTGAAACGTACAAATAAGTCTACAGCAGGATTATATCATAATCAGTTCATAGTCTGAACATGTCCTTGCAGGATACCGTTACGCCCGAGAAGATCGCCCGTTATCTGGACATCACTTCCAGAGCCTTGGAAAAATTGAAGATTGCGGCTCCCGAAAAATCTTTCAACCGCAAATTGGCGGAAGATTTTCTGAATATGGCGGAATCTTACTACAATGATGCCCTGCATTTCCGCGACGTGGGGGATTTGGTTACGGCTTTCGCCGCGATAAATTACGCCCACGGATGGTTGGACTGCGGCGCAAGAATAGGATTGTTCGACGTGGGCGGAGACGACGTTCTGTTCACTTTATACGAGTGACTCTGGCTTCTTCGGCGGTTGTGCGGCAGGATGCGGTCCAAACATCGCCGATTACTTCTTTGACCGTTTCTTCCGATGCGGTCGTGAATATGCTGGCACCCAACATGCACATTGCGGCCATATGCCCCACATCTTTCAATGCGGCAATCGCATCATCCATTTCCGGGGTGCAAAGATTTGATTCTTTCGAAAAACGGTTCGATATCCTGAACAGCGAATTCAGGGAAACGTTGTCAAGGTAATCCTTGAAAGCCGCAGCCCCGGTTTCTCTGATTTTGGCCATCTTTGCACGGTTGGAAAGAATCGATTTTGTTTCGATCGGCGGCCCCACGGTAAAAAGAGTCAGATTGTCCAAAGGAATCGAAGAATCCTCCACCCTTCCGAAAGGAGGCAGTCCCGCCACAATTCTGATCGGCTGACGGCTTTGGCTCATTATGCCTGAAACGTCCCCCCGGCCTCCCCCTTCGAGAAGTTCGACTTTGTGAGCGACCCTGTAACCTTCTGATATGTCTTTTCCGGTTATCCTGCACATGCACAATGAAGCGGCCACCGCATTCGCGGCGGACATTCCGAAACCCTGTCCCACGGGAAGGTCGTTTTTTACTGTGATATCATATTCACAATCGGGATCCATGGCACGGACAACGTTTCTCACTATCCGTCCTTCCGTGATTTTGCCGTCTATTTCCGTAATAGGTTCTCCCCGTGCGGGTCTGACGGTGACGGTCGATCCCATATTGATTCGGAGTCCCGCCCCCACGGAGCCCGTGCTCAAAGGGTTGAAGGAAGATACGGGTTGAAAGAAACAAGTAATATGTCCGGGGGAAAACGCATCTATCATTGTCTCCCCGAACAGAAATCCAATATGCCGTCAGAGATTTTTATCTTGGAACCCGAAATATTCGTATGACTGTCGGCGGTGACAAGAAGAGCGGCGGAAGAGGATTTTCCCGCTGCGTCTATGTCGTTTGCGACGACTGCGCAGAGACCGTATTCTTTCATCCTGAGTCTGGCTCTCTTAACTAGTTCTTCGTCGGTCAGTCCGGATTCGGCTTTGAATCCTATGACTCTGTCGCATTTTTCACGTATCAGAGGCAGAACCTTGGGAACCGGCACGAAATCGGATTTGAAACCTTTTTCACTGGGAATTTTTCCTTTGTACAATTCGGAAGGCGCGAAGTCGGACAGCGCCGCCGGGACTATCACTATGTCGTGATTGATTTTTGGAACCATGGAAACCAGATCCGCAACGCTTTCGAATCTGCGGGTTTTGATATAGTCCGGAATTTCTACGCTGCTCGCCCCCATCCACAATTCCACATCCGCCCCTCTTTCAAAAGCGCGTTTCGCCAAGGATACGGACATCAGACCGGTGGAACGGTTTGTGATTATCCTCATGTCGTCGATGGGTTCTTCCGAACGTCCGCCGACCACCAGGATTTTTTTCCCGGGAAGATCGTTTCCGCAGAGCAGTTTGAACGCCCAGGACACAACCTCGTCCTTGGTTGCCACTTTGGCTCTTATTCCGTCGGTGCGGGGACCTATGACTTTTACGCCCATATCTTCCAACTTCTTTATGTTGGCCGCAACCGCGGGATTTCTGAACATTGCCTCATGCATTGCAGGCGCCACCGCGACGGGTATTCCGTTGCCCAAAGCAACGGTGGCCATGGACGTCACGGTGGTGTCGTCGATTCCGTTGGCTATTTTAGATATCGTGTTTGCGGTTGCGGGATACACCATAAGCAAATCCGCGGATCTGGAATCTCCCATGTGTTTGATGTGCTCGGCCTGTCCCGTCAGTTTGGTTATGGGTTTGATTCCGGAAGCGAATTCGATTGTGTCCACTGTAACAAGGTCGCAGGCGGCATCGGTCATCACCGGAATGACCGTGGCACCGTGTCTGATCATATCTCTTATTGTGGAGAAACATTCCGTGGCGGCTATGCTGCCGGTTATGCCGACTACCACCGTCTTGCCTCTGAGTCTGCTGCTTTTTTCACAATAGATTTCTTCCGAAGGATGCATTTTTATTCACCTAATATTGTAATTACTTCGCGCAGCACCTCTTCTTCGGTGCCTGCGGCGTTTATGATTTTGAAATTTTTCTCCCGGGCCAATTCGAGATAATTCGAACGGACCTTTTCGAGATATTCGATTTTTTCGAATTTGCTTTTGTCTCCCCTGCCGTTCACCCTGCACATACTTTCTTCGGGATTCAAATCCAGAAGAAAAGTCATGTCGGGTTCGGTTATCACGGGGCGGTTGATTTCCATCAACCATTCTTTTTCGGATTCCGTGCCGTTGAGATTCGCCGCCTGATATGCCACGGTCGAAGCGTAGTATCGATCGCAAAGCACGGTTTTTCCGGATTTTATCCATCCCAATATTTCTTCGGTATGGTACGCTCGGTCCGCCGTGAACATAAGAGCTTCGGCATTTTGAGTGATATCTTTGATTTTTCCGGAACGGATTATCGAACCGATGGGCCCGTCGGAAGGTTCGGCGGTTATTACGACATCGATGCCTTTGCCGGCCAGAAAATCTGAAACTCCGTCTATCAGCGTGCTTTTGCCCGCACCGTCGATGCCTTCAAAAACGATGAACCGACCTTCCATCCTTACCGTGGATGAATCTGTTCATCGGTATATTACAAGTTTGTATGATTGTAAGGTATGCCGGGAATACGGAAGGTTCAACGGAAAGCATAAGAGAGTTTTTCCACCAACTCGTCCAAAGCCTGCACGTCTTTGATGTCTATCCTGCACTGACCCGCCAAGCGTTCCCTTATGTCCCGGTCGTAACTGACGTCCAACGCGGAAAGATGAACTTCCAGATCGGAAGCTATGATGTCCCCTTTGGAATCCCAATCCGTCAGAATGACTGCGTTCTTTCCCCGTTTGAACACGTATTCGGCGGCTCTTATGGGGCCGCCGGAAGATTGCACGGTGAATATATCTCCGGTTATCCCGAGACTTTCCAAAGCAGATACGTCTTTTCTCCCTTCTACGAGTATCACGCTGTTTTCGGACAGTTCCTCCAGATCTTCGAGTATTTCGATAATCGCTTCGTACCTGTCTCCGTCTTTGCTCATAAAGCATCTTCCAATCTTTTCAGAATTGTTTCCGGTTCGCCCTGAATCGATATTGTTTTTCTGCGGTCGGTCAAACCTCGGATCACGGTTGATTTCATTCCCGTAATATCGCCCATCAGTTTTTCCGCTTCTTTGTTCGCTTTGCCGTCCAGCGGCGGAGCCTTGACTCTGACTATGAGACGGCTTCTCCATTCGTCAAAACCGTCCAATCCCTGTCTGGATGAGCGGGGCGATACGTAAATTTCCACTTCGAGACCGTCTTCGGTCTTTCGGGTCACATCCGAAAGGTCCATGGTTTGCAATGGTCAAGGTTCGATATTCAATTTTCCCATGTTGAACACGGAGGCTTAAACTAAAATACAAACATCACTTAGGATATCATCAATGCGTTCGGGAACATTGAGTCCGATGAGGTTCGAAGACCTTACGGTAGTCTACAGGGAAGAAAAAACCAAGGGCCTTCTATCGGAGGTACGGTTAGATCTTTATCCCTCGATGACCGCTTTGATGACTTCTTTGAAATCCGAGTATGACAGATTGCTTTCGGAAGATCCCGATTCCATCATGTGCGAAGGTGCCAATCAGCGCCGGCACAACGCCGGAAGATTGGTCAGGGACATCGTCTCCATGAGAATGAACAAAATTAGCTGTATGGCTCTGCGGGCCGCCTGCGGCGCTCAAACGGTGATCGATATCCTGACTTCCGAAGAAAGAGCATTTTATAATTCCGTTCTTGAAGCCGGCAAAAATCACATGGGTTCCGTAAACCGTGTCACCGGACAGGTCAGATACAAAAATGAGACTTTGGCGGAGCCCGAAGAAACGTCGAGGTCCGTTAACGTATCCGCGCCTGTCACGGAAGCACCGAAATCGTTGAAGGACATGCCCGTGATGGACGATGATTTCGATGATTTCGGTTCCGACAGGGTTTCCGAGGAAGATTTCTACGAACACAATATGGAACCCGTCGAAGAACCCATTATTGAATCCGAGCCCGTTCGGGATTCTGTGCCTGAACCCGTTGAAGAAAAAGAAGAAGTCGTATCTTCACCGGAAAGAAACCTCAATGTCGAAGACAAGACTCACGGCGATGACGTGATATTTATCAGAATATTGGAGGATCTGCCTCCTTTCTCGGGTCCCGACAGAGATTACGACCTTAAGAAAGAAGACTTGGTCACAATGCCCAAAATCATGGCGGATGCCTTGATTATGAGAGAAAAAGCGGTGTTGGTCAGGACCTTACCCTGATTGTTCTCGTATCTCCGGGAAATTCCAGACAATCCAGATTATACCGTTTTTCGCCAGTTATGTCGGCCACGGTTTCCCTTGCTATATCCGGTTTATTGTTGGTTTTGCTCAAGTGAGCCAGAAATATCTGGCGTCCTTTGCGCTGAGTCCGTTTTATCGCACTTGCGCAGGCAACGTTGGATAAATGACCGATGTCGCTGTCGATAAGTCTTTTCAAATTCGGGGGGTACGGTCCGTCAGATAACATCTGACTGTCGTAATTGGATTCTATTATCGCCAGATCCGATATGGACAAAGCGTGCTCCAGTTGGGGGGTGAGTTTGCCTGTATCCGTTGCCACCAAGATTTTCCTGTTGCCGGCCCGGGTCAGAAAAGCGTTGGGTTCCGCGGCATTGTGGGATGTGGGCAAAGGCAAAATTTCCATACCGCAGAGATCGAACAGCGTTCCGGTGAATATCTGCCGGTAATCGACCTGCCCGAGTCCGCTGGCATTGTAAGTGGGCTTGTTGCAGTATACGGGAATATCCAATTTCCTTGCGGTCGGTCCGGCGCCTTTCACGTGATCCGAATGTTCATGGGTCAACAAAATTGCCTTTACGGAATCCGGATCCACTCCCTGCGTATCCATCAGTGACAGAATTCTGCGGCAACTCAGACCCGCATCTATCATTATGGCTTCGTCGCCCGATTGAATAATCGTACAATTTCCGTCGCTGCCACTGGCAAGTATGTGTGCTTCCAACAATCCCATCCCGGCTCCGAAATCATATTTTTCTTTTGTAGATATGGAAAACGATGTCTCCCCTGGAGATTATTCCGACGAGAACCCCTTTTTCCAAAACGGGAACTCTGTTGACCTTACGTTCGATCATGGCCTTGAGAAGATCCACGATGGATGCGTCCGGAGTCGTTGTCATAACGGTGCGGGTCATTATTTCTTCCACTTTCATGTTGGAAATATTATTGGCCGCTTCCTGAAGAATCGAATTCTGGCTTGCGGAGTCGAAAGAATAGGACAACATCTTTCCGCCTTCCTCATCCATCGATTCCTGACGTTTGACAATAAGTTGCAACACATCGTCTTCGCTGATGATTCCGATTAGGTGGCTCCTGTTGTCCACTACGGGCGCTCCGGAAATATTGTTGACCGCGAAACGTATCGTGGCCTGTTTTATGGTATCTCCGGGTTTGAGTGTAACCACCTGCGTGGTCATTAGATCCCTTACTTTGAGCTCTGCCATCGTTATCACTTCGTAAAACGGTTTAAGTTATATTAATCTGTACACAGGGTATTGGATTATGCGTACGTAATAGAGAATAACAGACAGGTTTATTAATGACGACCGATTGTAGAGAATTCGCAGGGGCCTGTAGCTCAGCTAGGTAGAGCGTTCGACTCTTAATCGAACGGCCAAGGGTTCGAATCCCTTCAGGCCCGCCACTATATTATTACATTTAAAAAGTGGTCTGCACCTCTAATTTACCTTCAAAATATGTGAAAATGTCAAAGCATTCGCTAAAATATGTCTGAATTCCTGATACCCGCGCGGCCTTCGGCCGCGCCAACTTTGCGGATCTTATCCGATTCCGGACTTCACTTTATTCTACGATTACTCGATTGAGAATCAACACTGCTCCGAAAGACGAAGGGGTACTGCACAAGTTTTTCTACCGATCGGTTTC
>CAZPQO010000014.1:0-9579 GCA_964588745.1 uncultured Methanomassiliicoccales archaeon
TTTTCGATTTCGGTTATTATTCTGACACGGTTGGATCTCAGAGCGTTCTTTTTTGAAAATGCAAGGGAGAATATCAACATAACCACCGTCAGAAGTATCATCAAAACGATGCCTTCCAAAGGTTCTTCGAAAAAAATACTTCCCAGAAGCCATCCCAACGCGGCAAACAGCGCTCCGAGGAAAGAGAACATCAACACGGTTCTGAAATGCCACATCTTCATATGCCAATACCTCCGAGAGTCGGATTCGCATCTCCGACGGCAATCGGTTATGGGACGGATACCGTCTTCAGAGGATAATATCCCTTTTATTTTGTCAGATTTCTTCTTCGATCAGGAACGGAACATTTTATTGGGAATGTCTTCGCATATTCCGTAAACGGTTTCGGCCGTCATTTCTCCGTTTGTCAACATAGCCTTGATTCTCTTGGGAACCGTGTTCACGGACATTCTGGCACCGGGTTTTTCCGGATCGTCGTAATAATCGGTTTCCAGCATGAATCTTCCGGAACCTTTTCCGATTGCTTCGCGGATGTACGTTCTCGATGCGGGGATAGAGGGCATGACTCCGTAATTCTCCTCTTCGGTCACGAAGGGAGGAGAAGAGTGTTTGATCACTCTTTCCGGATCCAGTCCCGCTTTTTTGGCTATCCGGGACAGGGAAAGGTTGGTTTCGATGGTTCCGGCTTCGCTGTGTATGATGACGGGACATCCGTTTTCTTTCGCAATGGACATTCCTGTTTCCAGAATATTGTTCGAGGCATTCCAGATTTCTTCCGATACGGGAAAATGGGGTCTTCCGATTTCTCCCAAAGCCTGTGCCTTTCCTTCGGCAACAGCGTTTCCGGCGATTTCCATGCCCTCGATCATTATTCCGACGGCATTGTCCAAACCGTGTTTTTCTGCGAGACCCAACAGAAGAATGGGATAAGGGCCGACGGCGACGTTGACTTCCACTTCCGTATATTCTTTCACGAGAGAAGCCATTCTGTAAGTGATTTCGAAAGAATCGACAAAATCTTCGGAAGAATCTATCTGCGCCTCTTTGTAAGGAAGAGTCACGAGAGTGAACCCCGTGCCTCCTGCGGCCTCAAACTCACGGATGGCATCGATATTGCGTCCGGAAGGCGACATATGGATATGATTGTCGTATATCGGAATGTTTTCGGCCATGGATATCCTTAGTCGCGGACAAATAATTATACATTCCCCGCACTAAGCCAATGTATGGACAGGGACTCCCGATTCCTCCTGAAATGCGTCAGGAAATATTACAAGGAAAACTCTCCGATACTGCCGGACCGTTTTACCCGAAGGGAGTTCGGATTCATGCATTTCGGGAAAAACATGATGTACCGTCACATGTCGTTTCCCAGCGGCAACGAACTTTGGAGGTTTGTCGCATCAAACGTCCCCGCCCATTGTTACTATTCGACGGCGTACTACAGACGTCCCGACGCTCCCACAATGGAAGAGAAGGAATGGTTGGGGGCCGAACTTATTTTCGATCTTGATGCGGACCATCTTGAAGGCGCGGACAAGATGACCTACCCCGAAATGCTCAGACACATCAGAGCGGAAATGATCAAGCTCTGCGATTCCTATATTTTCGGGGATTTGGGTTTTGACAACGACGATGTGCACATCACTTTCTCCGGAGGGAGAGGATACCACGCCCATGTGATGTTGGATGACATTATGACTTTGGGCTCTCACGAAAGAAGGGAAATCGTTGATTATGTGATGGGGTCCGGTCTGGATATGGATTGGGCGTTTCCCATCAGAAGTGTTCCTATTTCGACTTTCGACACCGGTGCCGGCAAACGGGCAAACATCGCCAAAGACCGGGAAATACCTTCGGAAAATTCCGGAGGATGGAGAAAGAAAATGAGAGACGGATTGAAAACCGTGGTGGATGATTTCTGTGAAATGGATTCCAAAACTCTCCGTTTGGCATATCCGTCTTTGAAAACAAGTCAGATAAAAACCGTGGAAAGCGTTCAGGAAGATGTGGAAAAATCCAGAAAAATACTTTTCGAAAGAAACAACATGGCAACGATGAAAAAAACTTCACAGGAAATGTTGATCCGCGTCATGGACCGAGATGTCCGTCCCCGCATAAGCGGAGACGTGGACGCTCCCGTCACGGCGGACATAAAAAGACTGATCCGCCTGCCTCATTCCATTCACGGCAAAGGCGGATTGAAGGTCATCCCTCTTTCAAGGGACGAACTGACGGATTTCGAACCGTTGGAAATGGCGGTGCCCGACGAATATTCCGACGAGTCCGTTGAAATAACTATGAGAGGGCCTGTGGATTTTAAAATAAAAGACGAACGTTTTGTTCTCAAAGGGGAAACCGAAGTTCCGGAATACGCCGCGGTGTTTCTGATCGGACGGAGGTACGCTTCCCTTGGTCACGAGTCTGAAATGAAGGATAAATTATTCTGAAAAACAACAGCACATTTCCTCACGGGCTACTTCATATCCTTCGGATTCGGCCCATAGTTCGGTTTCGGAAGACATGTTGGCAATCTTCCGCACTCCTTCTTCGATTGCTCTTTTTTCAAGATTCCTCATTTTGCGGTTTCTCATACATCCCAGCGTAACATTGAATCCCATTCCCACCAATAATTTCACGGCATCGATGACCCGGTTCTCGGTCAGATCCGAATTTTCAAAATCCGTTCCTTCCGTGGGAACGAGAGCCAGCAAAACGACATCTTTGATTCCTTTTTCTTTGACCAAATATGCGCTTTCTCTCAGATCCGTTTCCGACAGTCCGACGGTCAGATGAGGAATGACCGGACATCCGGAAGACAGCGCGGCATCCAACGTATCGCGGTAAATTTCGGGACCTTTCAGTCTGAAAACGTTTTTTATGATTTCCGGGTCTTGGTGAACATCAACAGACAGATGCACGCCTTGCATTTCGGAAAAAAGACCCGAATCCTCCGCGGTCATGATTCCGGGATGGACGTTTACTTTCAACCCTGACTCGGATATTCTGCGGATTGTCGGCAGATACCCGCGCAACGGAACCTTTCCGTTTTTGTCGCAGCCTCCGCTTACCAGAATGCCTATTCCTCCGGAAGAACGGAGATCCGAAGCGATATTCCACAGTTCGTCCGGACTGCTGACGGGCAACATCCCATCAAGATATTTTCCGTGACAGTGGGAACACATCAGTTGACATTCCTTCCCCGTTACGGAAACTTTGAGAAATCTTTTACCGAGAGAGCAGGAAGTCACTTTGACCTTGGGAATACCCATATATGACACCTAAAGCTTTATTAGTTAAATATAATTCACGGACTTGGTAATCATTATGAAAGCATTCCTTATCAAAGGCGATTACGCTGACAGGAGACAGGGAAGACAGCATTTCTCCGTTGAAATGGCCGCCGCCGACAAAGCAGCCGTTGAAGAAAAAGCTCTTTCCACCTTGGGAAGCCAGCACAAACTCAAAAGATGGGAAATCAACATTTCCGAAATCGTAGAAATTAAACCCGAAGACGTAACCGACTCCGTTGTGAGATACCAAATCGGTGAATGAAATGGAAGAGAAGGACCTACGTCAGGCAATGCTTGTCCTCGAGTCCTACAAGGAACAGATGGACTCATTGGGTCAACAGATGACAATGCTGCAGACCTCTTTGGAAGATTCCGTCAGAGCGAGAGAAACCCTCAAAGCGTTCAAAGACGCGGAAGAGGGAGATGAAATCCTTGTGCCCGTAGGTGCTTCGGTTTTCGTCACCGCCAAAGTCACCGACAAGAAAGAAGCTCTTATCGGTATCGGCAACAAAATTTCTGTGAGCAAAGATCTTCGGGAAGCGGAAGAATTCATGAGTTCCATTGTTATCGAACTCCAGGAATCCCTGAAGAGAATGAGCAACACGTATTCCGAAATTCAGACTGCGGCAAACAACATAGCCGCCGCCGTGAACGCCGAATACGAATCGAGACAGAACGTCTGAATCCATGTTTAACAGTCTCAAAAACAAACTGAAGGGACTTTTCAAAACAACTCCCAAAGATCTCGAGGAAAAAGTTTACGAGGACGGGGAGAAACCCGAAGAGACCGAAGACGTCAAGGGAGAGACTGTAAAGACTCCGGAAACCGGAAGTAAAAAATTATCCCGCCGCGAAAGGATAAAGGCGGAAAAAACACAGAAGAAAGACACCGAAGATCTGTTGGACACGGACTTCGGAAAAAGAATCAAGGACAAAGATTTGGAATCGGTTCTTGATGAATTGGAAATAATACTTCTGGAAGCGGATGTCGCTTTATCTGTTGCCGATGAGATAAAAGAAGGGGTTTGGAAAAACCTTACCGGCAGAAAATACAGCAGAGCGTACCGCTTGGACGAGATTGTCGAAATGGCGGTACGGGATGCCGTTCATGATGTTCTGAAAATCAATGCCTTCGATTTTGACGAATGGATTCAGGATGTTGAAAAACCTGTTATCGTAATGTTCGTGGGAATCAACGGAACCGGCAAGACCACCGCTATCGCAAAAATGACCAACCGTTTGCAGAATGATGGCAAAACCGTCGTCATGGCCGCCTGCGACACATTCAGAGCCGGAGCGATCGAGCAGTTGTCCATACACGCCGAACGTTTAGGAACCAAGATTGTGAAACATTCGCAGAACGCGGATTCCGCCGCGGTTGCCTACGATGCGATAGAACACGCCAAATCAAAGAGAAGGGACGTTGTTCTGATCGACACCGCCGGCAGGATGCAGACAAACAGCAATCTTATCGAAGAAATGAAAAAAATATCGAGAATCGCAAAACCCGATCTGAAAATATTCGTCGGGGATTCTCTTGCGGGCAACGATGCCGTCGAACAGGCGAAAGTGTTTGATGCTGCCATCGGCGTTGATGCCATCATTTTAACCAAAATCGACACCGACGCCAAAGGCGGTGCCGCGCTGTCGATTGCACATACCATCGGCAAACCCATTGCTTTCGTATGCGACGGACAGGAATACGAAGACATCCAGAAATTTAACGCACAGTGGATGTTGGACCGTCTGTTCGATTAAAGGCACAATTTGTGAAACAGAACGGCGAAGACTTTTGCGTCCGCTATTATATTGTCCACTTCGACATACTCGTTGGGAGCGTGGAGAGTTCCTCCGCCGGTTTCCCAAACGTATGCGTCATATCCCGCCCTTCTGAAAAAGTTCGCACAGGTCGCACCTCCCACGCCCACCGGCGTGGGCTCTTCGCCCGTTACGTATTTCACCGAATCTCTCAGTGCCAGATATGTTTCGCTTTCAACTGAGGATTCCTTTCCGGACAAATGACGCTGAACTTCATTTACTGAAATTTCCGCTCCGAATTCTTCTTCGATTCTTGATACGACGTTCTTTGCCGCCGTTACTACGTCTTCGATGTCGTATTTCGGGATCAGACGGATGTCAATGGAAAATTCATAGTATCCGGGAACGGTGTTCACGTTTTCCACATGATTAATGCTCTTGGTTGGAGCAAAGGTGGATTTCTTGGGCATGAATCTGGAATCCTCGTCAGAGAAATGTTTTTCGAACTCTTTCTCGAGTTCCACTATGAGGTGGGAGCCTACCCTCAATGCATTTATTCCTTTATCGGGAGTGGAGCCGTGAGTGGATTTTCCCACAATTTCGAAATTCAGCCAAATAAGATTTTTCTCAGCGATTTCTATGTATTTTCCGTTGGGGCTTCCCCAATCGGGAACGATGAAGACATCGTCTTCGGAAAAATATCCGTTTTTAATAAGATAATCAACACCTAATTTGCTTGTGTTTTCCTCATCGGCCACCATGGCGAGACCTATAGATTTTCCGGTCAACGAACCTTTTTCGATAAATTTGGATGCGAACATCGAAGAGATGATAGCCTGACCGTTGTCCTCCGTCCCCCTTCCGTAAATTTTTCCGTCTTTTACTATGGGTTCGAAGGGATGGGAATCCCAATCGTTAAGATTGCCTGTGGGAACCGTGTCCATGTGGGATACGATCCAAACCGTTCCTTTTTCTTTGCCTTCTTTTTTGGCCAATATGTTGGACCTTGTAACGGAAGGGTCGAAATCATCGGGAAGATCTACCCTTTCAACGGAATCGAAACCGGACAGTCTTTGCATAAGATGATCGGCACGTCTGTTTTCCCCCAATCCTCCGAATATCGGAGATAATGCGGGGATTTTGATCATTTCGCACATCTCGGTTATGATGTCATCGCGAGACTCTTCGATCTTTTTGAGAACGCCGTCCGGGTTCATGATGTCTAATCGGGCGGATTGTTGATATTACTTTCTTAATTATATGCGCTGAAAATGTTCCATTCAATTCTTATGTAAGAGTAAGAATACATCGCGAAACTTAGATTTTCCTTTAAAAGCCCTGAAATTAAAAAACAGCGTATTTTCAACAATATGCAAATGTACCCCGAGTCTGACACTTACGCCGGATAATCGATTTGGCTTTTGCTGAAATAGTTGTTTCTTTACGTCAGGTTAAAACGGGATGATAAAATAATTTTCCCGATTTGAAGGGAAATCCCTTTCAAATCAGGATAATAGGTTTGGAGGAATGGTTCAATATCACTCGCGGCGCACAATCATCGTCACAGCGTTTCCGCCGCCCAGACAAAGTGTGCCGAGACCCACTTCTTTGTTCCTGTCTTCCAGGGCGTGGAGAAGAGTGGTCATGACTCTGGCACCGGAGCATCCGATGGGGTGACCGATTGCGATCGCACCGCCGTTCACGTTGAATATTTCATCGGGAACGTTGAGTTCTTTCTGCACTGCGCATGACGCGGTGGCAAAAGCTTCGTTGTGTTCGAAAAGATCGATGTCATCGATGGTCATTCCGGCTTTTTTCAACACGCTTCTGGTTGTGTGAATCGGAGCTTCCATAATCAATTCGGGAAGCACACCTGTTTCACCGTAAGCGACAATGGACGCGATGGGTTTGTGACCGTTTTCTTCCGCCCATTTTCTTGAAGTGACTATCATTGCCGAAGCACCGTCACTGAGCTGGGAAGAGTTTCCTGCGGTCACTACGCCGTCTTTCTTGAAGGCGGGTTTGAGTTCGGCAAGGGACTCCATTGTGGTATCGGCTCTTACTCCTTCGTCTTCTTTGACAATGGTGTCTCCCTTTCTTGATTTGACCGTGACGGGAATAATTTCTTTGTCGAATTTTCCGCTCTTCATCGCTTCGGCGGCTTTTCTGTTACTGTCGTATGCCATTTTATCGGCGTCTTCACGGGTTACGTTGAAACGTTCAGCGACGATTTCACCGGTGACTCCCATGTGTTGATTGTTGAAAATGTCCCACAGACCGTCGTGAACCATGGCATCGACAACAGTTTTGTCACCCATTCTGTGACCCCATCTGGCATCCATGAGATAATAGGGAACGGAGCTCATGTTTTCCATACCGCCGACCGCCAAAACCTCATATTGTTCCGCCTTAATCGCGTCTGCCGCAAGCATGGCGGATTTCAGTCCGGATCCGCAAACCGCATTGACGGTGAAGGAACCGATTTCCACAGGAAGTCCCGCGGCAATCGCGGACTGTCTTGCAGGATTCTGTCCCAATCCGGCGTTGAGGACGTTACCCATAATACATTCCTGAATATCCTCGGGAGCCAGACCTGCTCTGGACACCGCTTCTTTGATAGTCAATCCGCCTAACTCCGTAGCTTTCACGCTTGCCAGAGATTTTCCGTATTTACCCACCGGGGTTCTTACTGCACTTAAAATTACTGCCTCTTCCATAATGATGGCCTCATTGAATTTGATGCTAGTGTTTATTTTCGATATATAACATTGTCGGCATTCATATTCGACTATTGACGAAAGACAATGGTTGTGTTTCATTCATTCTTTTGAGGGGTTTTGACAAATGTCTTCTGGCCGACGGGGGCGGCTCATACCATCCCGGAACTATCCATCTGGTTTTTTCTTCAAAAATTGCTTCGGAAGATGTTGTTTTGCATTCTCTGCATCTGTATCCTTTCTTGCTGCCGACGGATTCCATTTTTTTGTTGCAGATTTCACATACGGGGTTGGAGATTTTTTCAAATTCTTCAACCAAAGAAATCACTTTCAGTTTTTCCACATTCAGTGTACGGGGATTTTCCCGTAATTCTCCCATGACCATTACGCGGTCTCCGGAAGACAACCATGTGATTGCATCTCTGAATTTTTTGGCGGGTTCATATACGGTGCAATCGATGCGTCTGTGAGATACTTCGATTGTAAGAATAAGATGTCCGCCGGGAATTTTTTTGATTTCAAAAACGTTTCCTTCGATTTGATAGGAACTCATCGGAATCAAGGCGTCAAAATTTTTTATGATGTGATCGTCAGAGCCCTGATTGGTTTGAAAGATCATGTGTCTGTCAGTAAATTCGGTTTTGACTATGTTTGCCGCTTTGAACAAATCGTTTGAATTTTCCCCTCTGATACCGTAAAGAACGGGACAGGGAGTTCCGGGAAAAATACAGGGTTTCTGTGTTTCCTCATCCCAATTATTGAATGTGGACGGAACCGCTTTGTCCATTGCTCCGACAGAGTGTTTGTCAAAAATTCTTTCGGTTCCCCAATTTTCTTTTTTTCTGTATGAAATATATTCCAATGTTTTGTTCTGAAGTCTGCAGGCCATGGCGGATGCTGCTCCGATCAATCCTCTTCCGTTTCCGAATTCATAATACTCGGCACCGATTTCATCCAGAATGTCGATTACTTCCTGTTTTTCGACGATATATCTTACACCCTTCCAATAAAGTGCCGGCATAGGTTTTTTCATTGAAACAATAACACCGGAATCGGAATCCGGTTTTCGGTTTTTTTCAACGATCGGAAGTATTTTTTTCAAAACTTCGGAAGGTTCGGCGGTAACTTTTTTTGATTTGACATAACAGTATATCTTTTCACCGTCAATTTTACCGATTTCTTTTTTGACGCCGTGGCCCACTCCCAATTTCATAAAAACTGCACCGTTTCCCCTTGTTTTCCAAGGAACTGCGGGGTTGAGACGTACCAATTTAGGAAAACCTATCAGATCCAAGCCCGTTTCATGGATATTGTTGATTACTTCTGTTGCAAGATAGGTTGTGCATAAACCTTCCTCGGAATCCGTATCGTCGAAAGCCAGGTACACACCGCGGGATATTGTGTTTATTGATTAAAGCCGTATTCCAAAATAATCATTTTTTCAATGAATAAGATTGTTTTATCTTCTGAAAAGGTTCCTTTGACCGAATATAATTTCATATTTTCCGGACATTCTCTGTAAAAACATTTTACATGATCTCCCTTTGATGTTTCAATAGAAAAAGTAAAACCATTTTTTGTTTCCTTTATGTCGAAAACAACACCTTTGATGTCATCATCGGTGATTTCATCTTCCATTGTCCAGAATAAAGTAAAAATAAGAATGGCTGAAACAGAAATAATGAAATATTTATCTTTGAAGACTGACATCAATTGAGAATATTGAATAGGTTTAATTCAAAACCGGGGTTACAGTTAAACTAAACCCCCCCACCCCTCTGTTTCCATTGGAGATTGTTTTTTTATTTACC
>CAZPQO010000015.1:0-9313 GCA_964588745.1 uncultured Methanomassiliicoccales archaeon
GTCTTTGATACAGGCCGGCATTACCTGCGTCATCGCCGAATCCTTCGCAAGAATATTCTACAGAAACTCCATGAATATCGGACTTCTTCTGGTCGAATGCAAAGTTGATGCCGAAGAAGGAAAAATCATTTCCGTAGACACTGAAAAAGGAGAGGTTGTTTCCGGCAAAACGGTTTACAATTTCCCTCAGTACCCGCCTTTCATCAGTGAAATGGTAAAATCCGGCGGTTTGATGAATCTTGTCAAGGAGGGCAGATTATGAAACATCTGGCTATAATTCCCGGTGACGGTATCGGAAAGGAAGTCATAGACGCGGGACTCGAAGTTCTTGACGCCGTTGCGGAAATATCCACATTCGAATATGATGGGGAGATTTTCAACATAGGTTCGGACCGTTACCTGAGAACCGGCGAACTTCTCACCGATGAAGACATAGACGATCTGAGAAAGAAGGACGCAATCTATTTCGGTGCCATCGGCGACCCAAAAGTCCCTCCGGGAGTTTTGGAACAAGGTGTTCTTCTGAAGATGAGAGCAGTGTTCGATCAGTACATCAACATGAGACCGGTCACTTCCTGGTTCCCCTTCGTTCCGTTGAAAAGAGAAGTTCCTTTCGATATGATGTTCCTCAGGGAAAACACCGAAGACTTTTACATGGGAGCCGGCGGACGTTTCGGTCCGTCTTACGGAGGAAAAATCTCCAAGCTGAAGGTTAAGAGGGATCTTTATGAAATGGATGTCGTTATCGACACGGACGCTTCCAACGATGACGATTTCGCTTTCGAAATCGGATTCCTGTCCAAAAAGGGAATCACCCGTTTTGCGGATTATGTCTGCAGATATGCTTTAGCCCGCGGCGATGATAAAATAACCCTTGTGGACAAAGCCAACGTAATCACCCACATGTACGGTATGCAGAGGGAAATATTTACCGAAAAAGCCGAAGAGTACGGATTGGAACTGGATTTCATGTTCGTTGACGCCATGGCCATGGCAATGGTGGTGCGTCCCGAAACCTTCGGAACCGTCGCGGTACCGAATCTGTTCGGAGATATCCTTACGGATTTGGGAGCTCAGCTTCAGGGCGGATTGGGAATGGGTTGCAGCGGCAACATAAATCCCGAAGGCGTCAGCATGTTCGAACCCATTCACGGATCCGCTCCCGACATAGCCGGAAAAGGCATAGCGAACCCAATCGCCGCAATACTTGCGGCTCAGATGCTGTTGGAAGATCAGGGATATCCCAGAGAAGGCAAGATGATTCACAAAGCGGTCGAAGAATGCCTCAAGGAGAACAAAACCACTCCGGACCTTGGAGGAAACCTGAAGACGGTAGAGGTAGGTTCCGCCGTAGCCGAAAAGATACTGAAAAGCTGATTCGATGAACAGTTTGGACCTTACATCGGAATACGAATCGCCGGAAATCGCCGAGGCCGTTGCCGCGGCTTTGGATCCGGAAAACGAAGAGTATGTGAAGATGGAGGTCCGCGGAAAAACAATTTATTTTAAAATGGAGGCCGACTCGGCCGGTTCCCTTCGGAACACGGCCGACGACCTCCTGTCCTGTCTTAAGATTGCGGAAGAGGCATCAGGCCTCGTCGGAAGTTCCGCTTCTGACTTTGACGGCGATTCCTCTCTTGAATGATTTTATTTCCTTTTCCGTCATCGTGATTCTGCCGGTGGCCAGAACGTTGTCGTTTTTGTCCGTTACAATCACTTCGTCCATGGGTCTCAGGTCCGGATCGCAATACAAAACAAACTGGCAGAACGCATTTCTCCCTTTGGACACGTAGGGAATGGAATCATCGTTGACGACGACCCTCATGTGAGGAGCGGGAACCTTTTCGGCAATCCTCACGGCGCCTTCTTTTTTGAGAGTGTATAATCCGTCTCCGGCTCTCATGGACAGTATGTGTTCCCCATCTGAAATCACGTTTCGGATCCTGTCGTTACTTTTGCTTTTGACGAATTCGATTTTCCCTCTGAACAAAGCGTCGGCGGCGGGAATTCCGAACTGATATCTGGAGACGGCAACGGCTCTTGCAAGATCCCAATCGAAATCGATCGATTCCTTGTCTTCCAATTCTTCCATGCCGATGATTTCCCTGAATCCGTGTTTCTTCAGAAACGCTTCCGTCAAAGATAAGGTGCGTTCTTCGGTTTCACGGTCTTCTATCATCGGAAACAGTGACTGGGACAAAGGATAAACTTCATCTAATTCCGCGGGCACGGGGCCGAAAGGAGTCGAAACAATCGGAGCGTATCCGTTTTTGACGGCAATGCCGAAACCTTCGGAATAGGGGCGGCTGTACGGTTTGTTGGGATTGTCGGGGAATATTACGGCTTTGTCAAAACCCGGTACGTACCTTTCCATGATCCTCGTTTCGTATCTTTCGAAGAAAGGACGGTTGTAAGTTTCAGTTCCGGTGTAAAATAATGCACCGTCTCTGCTCAGGGGATCGTGAAGTTCCATGAATCTCTTGTACTCCTTCAGTCTTCTCAGGCCGTCCAACATCGCGGGATGGGCTCTGCACCTCATCTCCACAAGCTCCCAGAGGCGCTCTTCCCTGATGTATCTCTTAATGGTATCGAGCTCTTTGGTAATCTGATACAGATTGTGTCTGGCTATGACTCCTTCACGCACTTTGTTATCGAGTTTTCTCAGAGTTTCAAGAGTATGTTCCCTGCAGGCCGGACAGTTGCAGTCCAACGTCTGCATTTCCCTCAGACGGGAGGTTCCGTCGATAAACATCATTCTGTCGTCTCTTGCGAACTTGGCATAAGAAGCGGAATCGAAAAGATCGCAACCCATCAATGTCGCGAATGCCAGAATCATAGGGTGTCCCGCACCGAACAGGTGAACGGGTCTCGAAGGATCCATTCCTATCTTGGAACTCATCACCACATCCACAAGTTCCGAATAACGGTACTGTTCCATCAGCGGAACAACTCCTCCGATCGGGTGAACGTCAATATCAAGTTCCGCCATTTTTTCTGCGCAGTAGGTTCTGAGTTCCGGATATACCGAACCCTGAATAACGCCGTTGATGAGCATATCGCCCTTCATGTCGCAGGCTTCCTTTGTCCTCACCAGTGTTTCTTCGATTGCCCATTTTGTTTTTTCTTCGGACCATCCCGGTTCGGTGAAAATGTCAAGAACGGTTCCTATGTCGGTACCGATACCTTTCTGGAATTCTATTATTTCCGGATTTGTAAGGTCCACTTCGCCGTACATATAACTCTGAAAAGTTCCGGAATCCGTCATGATAATGCCGTCAAAGTCCAGCATTTTATGCAATCCTTCGGCCAAAGCCTGTTCGTTCAGATCTTTGTGCTTTTTGATTATGTACGAGTTTGTGATCAGCGCACCGAAACCGAACACTTCCTTCAATTCTCTCGGCGTCACCGTGTTGATTTTGGGATTGATCACCGGCAACAAGGCAGGGGTTTCAATCGAACCCGAAGCTGTCGTCAATTTACAGATTCTGGACAAACCGTCCTTTTTCACAAGTTCGAAATCGACCATGCGCTCACATGATCCTGTCTTTGTAACAGTCTGCGTAAATTTTGGATATTGCGTTCTTCATGAGAACGTCCGGTATGTCTTCGACGTACTCCTTCTTCCAATCGAGAACCGGTCTGTCGAATTTTATCAGGTTCGGGCGTCCGTAATCACAGGAATCTTCGGAATCCAGCATTCTGATTTCCAATCCGTTGAGGATATCGTGAACGTCTTCCCCGTTGATCAGAACCGTGTTTTTTCCGTCGGTTTCGGCCTCTCTCAATTTTGCCGGGATGTCCGAAATCATCATATCGGCCACAAGACCCGCCAGGTATTCCGTCATCTCCTTGTTGCTTTTACGCCTGAGTTCTTCGGACTCCGGAGGTTCGGAAGAGTACCGGTATTCTATGTTTATCATTGTCATAAACCGTCAATCGTCGCTTATGTTAAAATGATTGCTCATTTACAATGTCAGACCGTTGTTTAAAATACTGAATGGACTTACTTCCGACCGTATGTCTCAGAACACCGACGGTTGCAAACTCGTGATAATCGTGAGAAACGATGTCAAGATGACCAAAGGCAAGGTTGCCGCTCAGGCAGGGCACGCCGCGGTCAATTGCGCACTGGCGTCCAGGAAAAACAATCCTTCCAAGTTCAGTGAATGGTATAATTCCGGACAGACCAAAGTGGTTCTCAAAGTGGATTCTCTACGCGAGCTGTTCGAATTCAAAGCCATTGCCGAGGCTCAGGGCATAACATGTTCTCTGGTAACCGACGCGGGAAGGACCCAGATTGACCCGGGAACCGTAACCTGTCTCGGAATGGGTCCGGACAAAGAATCGGTTTTAGACAAAATCACCGGCGATCTCAAGATGCTCTGATCCCACTTCAAAATTCGTTTTAAGTTCTCTGATCAGAATGTTGAGGTTATCGGAAGTCATCGCCGAAGACCTTATGCAGATTCCGGAACCGCCGTTTGATGCCACATGGCGCGCATTGTAGGGATTTATCCCTCCAATTCCGAATATCGGAACGTTGACTTTTCTGTAAAGTTCACCTATCAATTCCGGGCCCGCGGGTTCCGCGCCCGGTTTGCATTTGGTAGGATAAACGGGACCGGCGATAAGATAATCCGCTCCCAGTTTCACGGCTTCCTCCGCTTCCTTGAGAGAATGGACGGAAACGCCGACAGAGATCAATCCTTTACGGTCCGTCAGTGTTCTCATGACTCCGAGGGGAAGTTGGACTCTGTCAACATTCATGCTTTTCGCAATGTCGACGAAGGTGTTGATGCACAAAGGTATGCCGTAATCGGTGCAGATTGCCGCACACTCGTTTGCAAGATACTTGAATTCGGATTCGCTGAGATCTTTCTCTCTCAGTATTATCATATCTGCCCCCGATGCGGAAATATCGGCTATTTTTTCCGCGAAGGGTCTGGACATTATCTTTCTGTCCGTTACGACGTAAACTTTCGGTTCTGTCATACTCTCACGTAATCTTTGAAGACCGGCTGAATTCCGTTAGCCAGCAATGCATCTTTGATTTCTTTGAGGCTTCTTGAATCGGAGATGTCGAACTGAACATCTCCTTTTTCGATACCTGAATGTTCCCCCACTCCCACGCTAACGCCCGCAGAAATCTTCGTGGCGCATATTTTGACGATGTTGTCTCTGAAAACAGGTCTTTCCCTGGTGGATATCGTCTGTCCCGCATAAGGCATGAACAGACGGTAAGCCATCGCAACCTGCAACAGCTGGGTTTCGGATACGTCGTTGACAACAAGATCCTTGCTCATGAAAGGTCTCAGTCTGGGAAGCGAAAAGGAAATTTCCCCGTGAGGATACTTTTTTTGGATTTCCATTGCGTGGACGCCGCAGGCAAACACATCTTTTCTGAAATCGGTGAGGCCCAGCAACGGAGAGAATCCGACTCCCCTCATACCCCCCATAAGCGCCCTTTCGTTGGAATTGAATCGGTAGGAATAATTTCTCTTCCGTCCTCCGGGATGCATTTCAGCGTACACTTCAGGATTGTAAGTTTCCTGGAACACCGTGACGTAGTCGGCGCCGGCTTCCTGCATTCTTCGATATTCGGAAGTGTTCATGGGATAAACTTCCAAACCTATTATCGAAAAATGTTCAGTCGCTCTCTCTACCAGATCCTCGATGTATCCCGGGTCGGAGTGCTGTCTTGACTCTCCGGTCAGCAGGAGTATTTCCTGCATCCCCGTGGAAGCGATCGCTTCCATCTCTTCGTCGATTTCTTTCCCGGTGAGTTTGGCTCTGTTGATTTTGTTGTCGCCGCTGAATCCGCAGTATACGCATCGGTTGGTGCAATAATTGGAAGCGTAAAGAGGCGTGAATATTATCACGGAATTCCCGAAATGCTTTCTCGTTTCCTCTCTGGCTCTCACGGCCATTTCTTCAAGGAACGGCTCGGCGGCCGGAGAGAGAAGAGCTCCGAAGTCTTCGGAATCGGGATAGTCTTCCGACAGTGCCGATTTCACGTCTCTTTCGGTGTATTTTCCGTAATCGTAACGGGAAGAGAGTTCAAGGACGTTTTTCATCAAAGTCGGGTCTATGCGCTCCATGCCCTTTTCGTAGTCCACAACGTCCGTGAATTCTCTTGCGATAATCATTCCTCCAGGAATCCCGTAAGCGGGCTCGAAGCCTCGCCTTTGTGCTCAAGAACCCTTCCCAATCCCGAGAGATAAGCGAGACGTCCCGCCTCTATCGACATTTTGAAGGCTTTGGCCATGGTGGCAGGATCGTCTGCCGTGGCGATGGCGGTGTTTGCCATTATCGCGGCAACTCCGAGTTCCATGGCTTCGCAGGCTTGGGAAGGTTTTCCTATTCCCGCATCGACTATTATCGGCAAATCTATTTCATCAACCAAAATTTTGATGAAATCCTTTGTGAGCAATCCTTTGTTGCTTCCTATGGGAGCTCCCAACGGCATTATTGCGTCGGCTCCCGCTTCCTCCATGTCCCTTGCGGCAGACAGATCGGGCATCATGTAAGGCATGATTACAAAATCCCTGGCTTTCAGCATCGCAATGGCTTTGGTGGTTTCGGCGTTGTCGGGAAGAAGATATTTCGTATCTCTTATTATTTCTATTTTAACAAAATCCCCGCACCCCAATTCTCTTGCGAGTTCGGCTATCCTGACCGCTTCCTCGGCGTTTCTGGCACCTGATGTGTTGGGCAGTACAGTGATGCCCTCGGGAATGTAATCGAGAATGTTCTCCATACCTCCTACGTTCGCTCTCCTTACCGCCAAAGTGGCCATTTCGACCCCGCCGTTTTCTATTACCGTGCGGGTCATGTCCAGGCTGAATTTCCCCGATCCGAGGATAAATCTGGACTTGAATCTGTGTCCGCCGATATCCAAAAAGTCAGTGTTCATTGTTTTCATCTTCCATTTCCTGTATCAGTCTGAGAATCTGGTTTGCCTGATGTCCCGCGCAAACGACGACTCTCGGAGCGTGCATGTCTTCCGCGTCATCGGAGGTACCGTCCCCGCACACGTAAATCTTTCCGAACTTATGTTTGGTGACAATACTGTTCGGCGTACCCAATCCCGATATCCCGCTTCCGGCCACGAGATAGGTTTCTTTCATTTCCGAAAGAACGGTTTCCGTCAGCATGGCTTTGTCCTCAGCGGTATCGAAGGCTTCGCAGATTATTTTGCAGTCTTTGAATATTTCGGGTATGTTTTCTTCGGTGAGGCGCACATCGTGAACCTCGGGTTCGACACTCGGGTCAATCATTTTCAGAATTTTCGAACAGGCTTCGGTCTTCTTCATTCCTATATGTTCTCTGAAATATATCTGACGGTTCAGATTCGACTCTTCAACGATATCGAAATCAACCAATACCAAATTTCTGATGCCGGAACGTACCAGCATCATTGCCACGTTGGAACCCAATCCGCCGAGTCCCGCGATGCCGACCTTCAGATTATCCGCCTCCTACGAAACTGACAATCTCCAATTTATCCGAGTTTTTTAAAACAACGTCTCCGTAAGTTTTTCTCGGTGAAATTTCTCCGTTGAGCTCCACGGCTATTTTTTCGGGATTGTATCCCGATGTTTCAAGAAATTCTTTCAGGGTAATCCCGTTTTCAATTTCTGTTTCTTTGCCGTTCACTTTCATTTCGGAACCTCCATGGGATTCTTCCGATACATTGTCTTCGATTAATCCCCTTCTCCGGTATGGGGTCTGGTTTTCAGTATGGCATCTCTCAGTTCGTGGGCGGCTTTCTTTATGTCGTCCTTGGATACCACTGCGGATATGACCGCTGCCGAATCCGCCCCGGCGCGGATAACTTCTTTTATGTTGCCCAAACTGATTCCTCCGATGGCAACCAAAGGTATGTCAGGAACCGCTCTTCTGACTTTGATTATGGCTTCCAATCCGATGCCTTCGCCGGCATCGTCTTTGGTGGTTGTGCCGAATATGGAGCCTATTGCAATGTAATCCGCTCCGTTTTCGAAGGCTTCAACGGCTTCCTTTTCGTTTGAAACGGAAATTCCTATTATGAAATCGTCTCCGAGGATATCCCTTGCGTAAGATAAGGGAATATCATCCTGACCGAGATGAACGCCGTCGGCACCGGCCGCAAGGGCAATGTCAATTCTGTCATTCACAATGAACATTTTGTTCTTTCTGTCGGCTATTTTTTGAATTTCGATCGCTTGTTCCAGCATCTCTTTGCCGGAAGCGTTCTTCATTCTCAATTGAACCGCTTCCGCACCGCCTTCGTAGGCAAGTTCTGCAACTTCCCGGTCGGACCTTCCTTTGGAAAGCGAAGAATCGGTGATGACGTACAGATCTAACATGGAACTCCCGATGCAGACACAGGGTTTAATTGAATCGTTGTCTTGATTGAAGGCGCTTTGAAACGAATAAAAGATTAAACGGTTTGAGCCGCCGCATGTCCGATATCAGAACATGCAGCGGGTGTTGAGATTGGAGGGCATGTACATCGGGCGCACAGGTTTGCCTTCGGTTTCCTTTTTGATTCTGTCGATAAGTTCATCGACAGTCATGTCCGTGTCTTTGTTTTCGGACCTGACGTAAACCTTCAGGGAACCGGATTCGATTTCCTGTTCACCGATGACCGCGGTGTAAGAACACCAATCCTGTTTTGCGAGACGTACTTTCTTTCCGACGGTGGCTCCCGTGTCGTCCACGGACACGCGGATTCCCGCCTTTCTGATTTTATCGGCCATTTCCATGGTAACGTCGATGCAATCATCGTTTATCGCCATCAGCCTTACTTGCTCGGGTGCGATCCAAGTCGGAAGATATCCGGGAACTCCGGATTTTTCCAATCCGACGGCGGTGTCGAGAAGAGCGTACATCCATCTTTCAATCGAACCGATTACCGCACAGTGGAGAATGACGGGATATTGTCTTTCACCGTTTTCGTCGGAATACTGTATGCCGAATCTTTCGGCGTTACCGATATCAATCTGAACGGTTCCGATTTCTCTGGGCCTGTTCATTTGGTCCAACATGTGGTATTCGATGTTCACGGTCCAGTAGTAGTTGATGCCTTCGGGATAAATGTGAATCAAAGCGTCCCTGTTGTGCTCTTTGCAGAGTTCAAGAATCAGATCTTTGTTTTCCTCATAGGCCTGTTTTGACGAGAAGTTCACCAACATGTCGTATTCTCTGCCGATGTTTTCTATTTCGTCGAAAATCTTCCCGTCAAGCATTTTGAAGTTATCTTTTGCTTGGGGAACATCTTTGCAGACAACGTGGAAGTCGGGCATGTTCAGTCTTCTGGTTCTGAAACACA
>CAZPQO010000016.1:0-9238 GCA_964588745.1 uncultured Methanomassiliicoccales archaeon
TTTCGGTATGTCCGAGAGGCACGAACCGCGCATCCTTCGGATCTTCGAGTGAATATGTGAACGGTGGAGCAATTTTGTCCAAATCGTGAATTCCTATCGCCAGTTTACTTCTTTTGCGGCCAATGGTGAGATGAAGTTTTTCCTGCAAATCCATCATCGATTTCAACAGATCGTCTGTGATTTCAAGCCCGTATACCGCTCCGCACAGGAAGTAAGGTCTGACGGATTTTACGCTTGAATCCACAATAACGTCGATATCCGTTTCCTCAACGTCATAATTGCGCAATCCGGGGGATATGTCAAAAAAAGCTCTCAAAGACCTCGCTATTCCTTCGACGCTGTACAAATCGGGACGGTCCGGAAAGAATTCTACGGACATTTCGTCGGTGCCGTCTTCCGCATCTCCCATGTCCGCTCCCATGAGGGGTATTCTCTCATCAAGTTCGGAACGTGGTATTTCCTCACCTATCAACGAACATAAATCGCTATAGCTGAAGTTTATGACCGGCATGATTCACACCAATGATAAATTCCTATAAAAGGGCTTGTTGTTCTTTAACGCCCCAACGCGGAATGGGCGGAACCAAGATGACCCGCGGCCTGAGCGGCCAATGTGGACAGTTCTCCCGCAAGGACGGTGGCGGCTACGATTTCAGCGAATTTCTTGGCTTTTCCCGCACCGTGGCAACCGATCATTTTGAGTGCTTCGGCCTGACAGGGCAATGATGTCCCTCCTCCCACGGTTCCGACTTCCACGGCGGGCATTCTCACGGATATGTACAGATCACCGTCCACGTCTTCACAGGTAACGTAACTCATACTGGCACCTACGACCTGTGCAGGATCCTGACCCGTTGCGATATACAATGCGGCGGCCATGTTCGCGGCGTGCGCATTGGCCCCCAATGTTCCGGACAATGCACTACCCATGAGATTTTTGCGGTAGTTTATTTCAACGATGGAATCAACAGTGGCATGAAGCTTGTTTTCAACGACATCTTTGGAAATCAATGCTTCCGCGACAACCGTCTTGCCTCTTCCTTTGACAACGTTGATTGCGGCGGCTTTTTTGTCGCTGCACATATTTCCCGAAACGGAAACCATCTGTGCGCCGGTATGCCTTTCTATTTCTTTGCATGCGGCTTCTGTGGCAATGGTCGCCATATTCATACCCATGGCATCACCGGTGGAAAATGCGAATCTGAGATACAGATTTCTTCCGCTGGGATAAGGTTCGATCTCCAAAAGTTTTCCGTGGGAAGTGGTTTCGCCGATTGCTTTTTCGATAATACCGAAGTTATTTTCTATCCATTCGATGACTTCCACGGAATGGGCGATATTTCTTACTTTGAAAACGGGCGCTCTGGTCATGGCGTCCCTGAAGACTTTGGCCCTGATTCCTCCGCAGGATTCGGCCACGGACATTCCCCTTGAGATGGATGCGATCAATGCGCCTTCCGTGGTGGCCAACGGTATGAGGAATCTGCCTTTGGCATATTCTCCGTCCACGGTGACGGGGCCTGCATATCCCAACGGAATCTGTGTCGCTCCGATCATATTTTCTATGTTTTTCGATACGGATTCCGAGTTAAAGCAAAACTTCGATACGGATTCCAGTGATGTGCCGGTAAATTCTTCCGCAGCTGTTCTGCGGTTATCTACGTCACTGTGGGAATATCCTCTCAATTTCAGTCCTGAAGGGTCGGCCATAGGGATGTCTATTGGTTACGGATAAATAAGGATATTTGCGTAGTTATTTGATATTGATAGTAAATATGGGGTCGATGAAGGGATTTGACGGAACAAACCATGACGACGGTCAGCGATACGTGAAACTTGACCGTTTCATTGTAAAGTATTTTCCCTTGATTATTGTGTTCTGTCTGTTTCTGGTTGCCGGATACATCATTAGAAAATCCTCCGGCGATATTCACGAATATCTTTACAGTATTTGCCTGGGTTTCGCTTCCGGATTCGTTCTGTTCGGATTTGTCTGTCTGTTGTACATCGACAAACCGGTTGTGAAGTATAGGTACTTCCTGCCAATACTGCTCTTGGCTCCAATCGTGTTATCGGTGATTCTGTTCGGATTTCGCGGATCGGAGTTTACCCCGAACATATTCATCAGTCAGTTTTATCTGTTTATGTTCGGCGGAGATGTGACTTTCTACACGGTATTGATGGGCTGTTACGTCATTGAGTTGACGATCATATCGGTTGCCGCGGCGGTATCTTCGGTAATCTCCGCTTATTTCAGAAAATATTTTTCCAAGATTTTGATCGGTCCGATTGAAAACAATCCCAACAAAACAGTCAACAAAGTATCTCTGTGGCTGTTCAATATCCCCGATGTCATCGATGTCCACGATGTTGTTCTTGAACCCGAACCCGACAATGTCGGATTCAACAAAAGTGTTTTTTGGGAAATCATGTCCCGTATAATTCTGTACGGTGCGGTCATATGTTCTTTCATATTCCTGAGCCCTTATTTCGTGAACGAGATGCCTATTGAAATTATGCTGATGACATCGGTGCTTCTATCATTGTTCATTTCCGCATTGGTCGTTCCCTGGCACATTATCAGATGCATCGGCGTAAAGGCAAAATCCGACGCACCCAGAGACGTTTACCTTTGGAAAGGGATGAGGAAAAGACTTACTACCAGCGCCGTCGTCGCCATGTTCTTTCTGTTGCTGTTCATGATGTTGGTATACCTGCAGACGGATCTGGCCAAGGTTCTCATAATCTACGCGAGTTATGCGATATTCATAGTGATTATTTCTGCACTGTACTCTTTCGTATATGTGAACAATTTCTACTACCGTTTCAAAAATGGTATGGTGGATAGTTTCGAATCCGAGAAAGAAAAAATGTTTGAAAAAATAAGGAGAGGGTCAGGAGACCCTCCGGAATAAAAACGGAATCAGATGTATTCCTGAATCTTTCCGTCTTTTCCGTGAACTGAGATTTTCGTATTTTCGTTTTTGGATTTGAGTTCTTTTGCTTTCTTCATGGCTTCCGCTTTGGTGTTGTAATAGCCGATTGCTCTTTCCGCGCCGTCGGCTTTTATTCTCCACTTGTTGCGTTCTTTGTCGGGAGTCACTCTGTATATCTTCAAATTGGATTTCTTTGCGTTATCTTTGGACATGCTTACGAAACATGTTTCTGGATATTTAATCGTTGGACTCTTTGAGCGTATTTTTTATGGATTCGCTCAAATCATCCACATTGTCGAAAACTCTTCCTTTCAACGCTCCGGTAATCATGAAATTATCCATACCGTATTCTGAGGTGCGCACATCCGTTTTGATTCCGAAACATTCCGTTCCGGAAGCGTAAGCAAGCCCCAATTCCACACAGGCACCTTCATCGGGAGCTCTTCCGTCCATCACCATAACCAGCACATCGCAGGAAAGCAACGCGACAAAATCCATGTTGAATATCTCTTTGTACGCTTCATCCGGCCGGGTTTCGATTAATTTTTTGATATCGTTTTCCAGATCCTGAGGCAATATGACCGTGAATCCTTTCTGTTCCAGTTTCTTTGCCAATTTTCTGTTGTAATCCAATTCGGCTTCGCAGAACAGCGGGGCCGCAAGGTAGATTTTTATGGACATGCCGTTGAACTCCGTTATGATATATCATCGTTCCTAAGGATTATAACGCAGTCGGACATAACAGGAACCATGAGAGAGTCTGCCTTTGAAATTATGGAAAGGGCCAAACGCCAGAATAGCGGCGGCAATTCCGAAGGTGCCGCCAAAACATTGGAAAATTATCTCGCAACCGACCCGGGAAACCACAAAGCTCGCATTCTTCTCTCAAACATTTACATTTACAATCTCGAAGAGTTCGATTTCGGTATTTTCCAATTGGACGCTGTTTTGGAAAGAGATCCCGACAACATCGAATGCATGAAGGCCAAGGCCACGGCTTTGAGCACTTACAAGAAATACAATGAGGAAACCAACGAACTTTACCGCCGTATCGTGGAGACCGATCCTTCAGCCGATGTATGCAGCGCTTACGGAAGATTTCTCAGGATGCAGATGTTGGATTTCAGGAAATCCGCCCAATATTTTCTTAAAGCCATCGAACTTGAGCCCAATAACATCGACCATCGGCTGAATTACACCGCCGTTCTCCTGAACGATCTCAAAGAATACGCCCGGGCGAAAATAGAATTGGAAATCATGCTGAAGATGGATCCCGAAAATTACACCGTCAGGAAGAATCTGACAAAGCTTCTGAAACAGCATTTTGACAAAGACGGCAATCTGAAAAAGGGTTTTATGCACCGTCCCAAAAGGATTTGATCGGTCCTACCACATAATTTGCTCATTGGGTAAAGTACATAATATAAGAGTACTTTTTAGCCGACGAGGTAGAGAATATGGAATTAAAAGGATCCAAAACCGAAGCCAATCTCAACACCGCTTTCGCGGGAGAGAGCATGGCCAGAAACAAGTACTCTTACTACGCCTCTCAGGCAAAAAAAGAAGGATACGTGCAGATTTCAAACATATTCCTCGAGACCGCCGACAACGAAAAGGAGCACGCAAAGCTCTGGTTCAAGGCGCTCTGCGGAGGATCTATTCTTGACACGGTGACTAATCTGAAAGATGCCGCCGCCGGTGAGAAATACGAATACGACGAGATGTATCCCGAGTTCGCCAAGGTTGCCCGCGAAGAAGGGTTCGCTGACCTTGCAACTCTTTTCGAGAATGTCGGTGAAGTTGAAAAACACCACGAAGCCAGATATCTGGCTCTTCTCAAAAACATTGAGGAAGGCATCGTCTTCAAGAGAGATGAAGCTGTGATGTGGAAGTGCAACAACTGCGGTCACATACACGTGGGCAAAGAAGCCCCCGAAGAGTGCCCTGCGTGTCTCCACGCACAGAAGTACTTCGAACTCAGAGCAACCAACTGGTAAATCTGATTCAAACTTTTTACCCTTCGGGGTTATTTTTAATTGTTTATTTCAACCTGATTGTTTCCAGATTCTGAGGGGCTTTGGTTTCTATGCCGTATTTCTTATACAGCGACGAAGCCAAATCCGAACATTTGCGGTCTTCCCCGTGTCCGATGATTATTCTGTCGGGGCGGGGTTCCATGGTTGAAATGTATTTCATCATCTGTTTTCTGTCCGAGTGACCGGAGAATCCGTCAAGGGTTTCTCTTTGCATGAGAATTTTCAGATTGATGGAATTTCCTCTGTGGTTGAGCGTGATATCATTGCGTCCGCGCTGAATCGTCCTTCCGATGCTTCCTTCGCTCTGATATCCCACGAACAGCAACCAGTTCTTTTCATCGTCCGCCCATTCCCTGAAGTATTCCATGACCGGACCTCCGGACATCATACCGCTGGTGGCCAAAACTATGCAGGGATCGGGAGAGTGGCATATCTCTTCCCTCATGCTTGCGGTTTCAACCTTTTTGAATATAGGCGAAAGGAAAGGATTTTCGTCCTGCTGGAATATTTTGGTTCTCAGCTGTGTGTTGAGGAATTCCGGATATGCGGTGTGGATTGCAGTGGCTTCCCAAATCATTCCGTCAAGATAAACATCGAGTTTGGGTATTTTGCCGGTTCTCATAAGTTCTTCAATGACAAGCATGACTTCCTGAGATCTTCCGACGGCGAAAACCGGAATCAGAACCTTTCCTCCGCTTTCGGTTGCCTGTTTCAGCATCTTGCCCATTTCCTCGCTCGCTTCCCCTCTGGAGGGCTGAACGTCGTTCCTGCCTCCGTATGTGGATTCGATCACAAGGGATTCGAGCCTGGGGAATTTGTTGTGGGCCGGGTTGAACAGCCAGGTCTTTTCAAATTTGGAGTCTCCGCTGAATGCAATATTGTGGAGTCCGTCGCCGATGTGGAAATGGGCGATGGAAGAGCCGAGGATATGTCCCGCGTTGTACATGGTGAGACGGACATCGGGAGCGATATCCGTGGTTTCATTGTACCTCATGGTTATGGTATGCATGATTTCCTTTCTGACGTCCTTTGCTTCGTACAGATTCTTTTTCCCTTCACCGAAACCGAGTTTGATGTTGTCCAATTGGAGCAATGCCATCAGGTCTCTTGTGGGAGCGGTGCAATACACGGGCCCTTCGTAACCGTATTTGAACAGAGCGGGAAGTGTTCCGCTGTGGTCCAAGTGGGCGTGAGTTATGACGACGGCGTCGATTTCACTGAGAGGCTGTATTTCGGGAATTGCGAAATAAGGGGTGTCGTCGCTGCCCGGATCCAATCCGCAGTCAATCAGAATCTTGCTTTCTTTGGTCATCAGCAGTGAGGCGGAACGGCCGACCTGTCTGAATCCTCCCAACGCGGTCATTCTGACCCATTGTTCTCCGCCCAAGGTGGGACGGGCAAGTCTTCTTGCGACCCTCTGAAGCATTGTCAGACGTTCGGATTTGTAATTTCTCAGGTATCCCCTGACATCGGCAACGGTTTTGGAAGGAATCGGAGGTGTGCGCATTACTTTGACGTTCCATCCGGTTTCCTGCTTAAGGTTAAGGATCAATGAACCCTCGCTTCCCTTAACGACATCGGGTTTTATCGCTTCTACCACGACTTCACCGGTGCCGTCGTCAAAGAATATGTCAAAAATTCCCGCTTCTTCGGGAATAAGTTCTCTGAGTTTGGCTTCCACAACATCGGGATCCCCCAATGTGGAAGGATCGGGCCTTATGTCGACCCTTTTGTGGAGACCCTGCGCAAGATCCCTTGCGGTCTTGTTGTCTCCCGATACCTTATCGTATTCTTTAGTGTATATAACAACCATGGGGCCTTCGAAATCAATCGAAGATATCTCCAATGAATCAGGAGCGAGTCTTTTGACTTCTTCTCTCAGGTTATCAAACAATCTGTCTGCGTTCATTCGAATCCTACCAAAACGACATTAGAAATCAAGTCGTCAAATGTTAAAAATAAAGGTTTGAAAAAAAGAGTTTCAGTTGGGGTACTGGAATCCGAGTTCACCGCAGCGTTCTTTGATTTTATCCTGCGAAATCTCTTCGTATCCGTCTTCCCCAATGAATGCCATCATGAAGCCGTCACCGCTGAAAGCATCCCTTCTTCTTGAAGAGTTCAGTGCGGTAATCGCAACATCGATTCCTTCATCCCTGGTCATGTCTTCTTTGAAGGAAGATTCCAGAGATCCGAGAGCGAATACCGATCCCGAACCCACGGACAGGTAATTGTCTTCAAGACATCCTCCCGCTCCGTCGATGGAGTAAACGTGTCCGCCGGTGGAATCGTATCCGCCGACTATGAGGCCGAGGTAAAAGCCCTGTCTGATGGCGTTGGAAACCAGAGTTGCCGCCGCTTTGACGGTAATGGGCATACCCTTCTTCATTTTGTAAAGAGCTATTTCGCCCGACATGTATCTGACCATCAGCTGCGCATCGCCGACAACGCCTGCGATGGTCATGCCGATGCTATCCGACAGAGGGTAGACTTTTCTGACGTCTTTGTTGGCAATAAGATTGCCCGCGGTCGCCCTTTGATCGGTGGCCAGTATAACGCCGTCTCTCAATTTCAGACCGATGGTGGTTGGACCTGTTTTAAGATGTTGTTCATCTGACATTTAATTACCTCATTTATTGAACAATAAGAATAAGTCACGTTGGACTTAGCACCTCATTGACTCGACCATTATATAACTATTGATAAGTCAAATCATGGGGCAATCGTTTCAAGTTCTGAATGTCGGATTATACTTCGGGGTATAAGTCTATATCGAAATACTTCTCGTTTCGGTTTCCCTTTGCGGAAAATAAATTTAATGAAATGGCCTTTGCAGACCGTACTTCCGCCGGAGATGCATCCTCTTCGGAAGGCGGAGAATCTCTGAAATGAACGGAACCGAAAAAAGAAACGGAATATTCGAAATCGATGTTTCCCTTTACAAAGAAGAAATCGATGATTTTGAAAAGATAATTGCGGCTTACGACAACGGCGATATGGTTGCGAAAGAATTCAAACCGATTTCCGGCAATTTCGGTTGCATCCCTCAGCGGGAGGGCGGGCATGTCGTCAGGTTGCGGTTTGCCGGCGGAGTCATGAACGCAGAAAAACTGAGATTCGCCGTTGACAAAGCAAAGGAACACAATGCGGATTTCATTCATCTCACCACCTGCCAGACAATGCAAATTCACGGTCTGTCGGGAGAACAAGCCGTCGATGTCGTGCGTTCCGCCGTCGATGCGGGTATTTTCACCAAAGGCGGGGGAGGAAACAATCCGAGGAACGTTGCCGCTTCGCCGCTTTCCGGAAAGGATCCTTCCGAAGTCTTCGATGTATTGCCTTTTGCAGAAGCCACGGAGAGATTCATTCTAGGGATGATCGATAAGTCTGATTTTCCGAGCAAGTTCAAAATATCATTTTCCAACGGTGCCGATAACGAAGTCAATGCCGTCGCAAGGGATTTGGGTTTCGTTGCGGTAAAAGATTCTTTTGATGTATACTTAGGAGGAGGGATGGGCAACAAAGGATCCAGAACCGGAATCAAAGTCCTTGAAAGACTGAATCCCGACAAAATCCTTTATGTTGTGGACGCGGCCTTTTCCCTGTTCATACTTCACGGTGCGGGAAACAGCCGGGCGGAATCCAGATTCCGGTTCCTCAGAGACCGTCTGGGAGAGAAAGAATTTCTTGCAGAATTTTCCGAAGAGCTGAAAATATCCGAAGAAAAAGGCGGTTTGGACCTGAACATCCCATTGTCACCCGGCAACGGAACGGGAAAAGGTTACGCCGGTGCACCGATGATTCAGAAAGACGGAAAGTATTCGGTAAAGGTTGTGCCTTCCGCAGGAGATCCTTCTTTCGAAGAATTGGAAATATTTTTGGAAATTTTGAAAAACAATCCCGGTTCCGGAATGCGGTTGGGTCCCGACCAATCGATGTATTTCACGGATCTTGACAAAAATACCGCCGAAAGAATTGCTCTTGAATATCCGGTAAAATCGGAATTCGGCAGTTCTCTGGCCTGTGTTGGATATCCCATATGTCAAACCGGAAGACGCAATTCCCGGGGCGTTCTGAAGGTTCTGACGGATATGGAGGAATCAGCAGGTCTTCCGAAGGGCGCATTGCCCAAAATCGCAATATCGGGATGCGGTTCGTCCTGCACCTGTCATCAGTTGTTTCCCATCGGAATCAGGGGCTCTTCGGTAAAAATCGGAGAGGAAAACGTTTCGGGATTCGAAGTTCACATCGGAGGAAGTTCGGTTGTCG
>CAZPQO010000017.1:0-8838 GCA_964588745.1 uncultured Methanomassiliicoccales archaeon
TTTCCTTAAGCGCCGCTATCCTGGCTTCGAGTTCCCCGTATATCTCTTCGGAGATGTCTTTGCCTAGTATCAGTTCAGCGGTCATACAACCCTTGAGAGTACGGGCGTTTATATTTATTACCTTAAGGCGCGCGTGAGATACGTTGAACCGCATCGGGAACGGTTTCGAAAACATAGCCGTCGTCAAGCAGAAGTTCTATGACTTTTCTGACATTGTCGGCATTGGATATTTTCTCTTTTTCCGACATCGTTCCACGATCGACCGATTCAGCCATATGCCAACTGTGGGTTGCGAGAACGAATATCCCCCGATTGATTTTTGATGCCATGTATGCGTAATCCGAGGGTTTTCTTTTGCCTTCGTGCATCGGCCACAGATACCCGACAATCTTTTTTCCATCGGCGTCGGTGCAGGTGGGAACGGGAACTTCCGTCAATCCGCCGAGATTGTAGGGGAGCATGGGTTCTTCCAAAGGCCGGTATTCCGATGAATCGTATTTTATCCCGATTTCCTTGAGTGATTCGGGAATATCCACAGACATTTTCATGTACGGCATTCTGGAACACAGGGGATTTGCGTTCAGAATGTCTTTGACGGTCAGGTATGACTCTTCCAGGATTCTCCGTTTTTCTTTTGCCGGGATGCCCTGCGTGAAATCTTCATGGTCCATTCCGTGAATGCCCACTTCCCTTCCCTCTAGAAGTTCCCCTCCGATATTCATCAGAGTCCTTCCCTCCGCGAAGTAAGTGGCGTTGATTCCCATTTCGTCCAGCAGATTCGTTAGTGTTCCGAGACCTTCGGCCGACGAAGAATATCGCGGAGAGGTCCCGCCGCCTCTGTCGGCGGAACCCGCTTCCGTTTTCCCCGGAACCGGGATGTTGACGTCTCTGTCCACGTCCACCGTGAGACAAAGAGACTTGGTCATCTCATCACTTTGGGTGCCGTCACATGTCTTATCAGCATGCCTTCGATGCTTATCGGATTGTGTCTTTCGGCGGCTTCCACGGCTCTTTTGAGTTTGGTTTCGTTGTCCGCGTATATCTCGAACAGTACCGCTCCGGCTTCGACCCTCTGACCTTTTTTGCGATGCAACAGCAATCCGGCGCCTTTGTCGTTGGGGGAACCTGCGGTTCTCGCAATCGTCACGATATTTTTGTTATCGATTGCGTGAACGTAACCGCTCTTGGTCGAGCGGATTTCGGCCATGAACTGCCCGGGTTTCAGATCTTCGGAACTTATGTTGTAATTCCCGTCCTGTGCCTGAACGATTTCCCTGAATTTGGTCATGGCTTCCCCGGAGTCCAGAATTTCCCTGGCTTTTGCCGCTCCGTTCCTTATTCCGCCCATTTCCAAAATTATTCCGGCAATATCGCAGGCTTTCTCGGCAACGCTGGAAGGATGCCCGGCCCCTTCAAGAATGCGTATGCATTCCCTGGCTTCCAGATTGGGTCCGATTGCCGCGCCGACGGGTTGGTCGGCATAGGTTATCGCGCACTCGATGTGCATTCCCAGTTTCTCGCCCAAATCCATAAAGTCCCTGGCGTAAGCTCTGGCGACTTCCAAAGTCGGAACCTTCGTGCCGGCTCCCATGGGAATGTCCATAAGGAGATATTCCGCACCTATGGCAAGTTTTTTGCTGAGAATGGATGCAAGCATCTGTGCCCTGGGATTTATTCCCAGAGGGTGTTCTATTTTGATTACCAAATCGTCAACGGGAGCCAGATGCATGGCTCCTCCCCATGCCAAAGCGCCGCCGGTGGTTTCCGCGACATTTTTGAGTTTTTCGGCATCCAGGGAGACGTTACAGAAGGTTTCGACAAAATCGGATGTGCCGCAGGCACTGCTGATAGCTCTTGACGATGTTTTCGGCAGCATGAGTCCCGCGGCCGCGACTATGGATACCACGATGGGAGTGACTTTGTTCCCGGGAACACCGCCCATACTGTGGAAATCGTACACCGGT
Source organism: uncultured Methanomassiliicoccales archaeon (assembly GCA_964588745.1). Taxonomy (GTDB): domain Archaea; phylum Thermoplasmatota; class Thermoplasmata; order Methanomassiliicoccales; family Methanomethylophilaceae; genus VadinCA11. The sequence continues at coordinate 1,965 of CAZPQO010000017.1, forward strand.
TTTCTGTCAAAAGTTATCCTTTCCCCGGTATCCACCATGGCGGTTGCGAAATCGGCGATTTCGTCGATGCACATTCCGTTGATGTACAGAGACGTCAGCCAAGCGGAAATTTCTATCTTTGACAATTTGTTGTCCAGAATGTCCTGGACGATTCCGTAAATTTCGTCTTTGCCCAACAGTTGATTGTCCATTTTTTTACGGATGCTGCGCACGGAATCCGGCGCCGGGGAATATTCCACGTTCACCGTATTGCCGACTTTGACTCCGGCGGTTGCCATGGTCTTTGTGGGCATCAGAATGGTTCCCGCATGCACCAACGAGGATGTGGTGCTCACCAATGCCGTGGCCACGCCTCCGTTCTTCTCGATTCGGACACGGTCGTTTTCTTTTACGCCGAGTTCCACACAGTCTTCGTCATTCAGCAACACCGTGGGTTCCGATGTGTCCACGTCATAATGTTTTACTTTGAGTTTCATTCTTTGATACCCCATTTTTCCAATGCCTGAGCCAATTCTTCGTGATTCTCGGCATATTCCTTCAATGTGAATCCGCCGAACAATGCGTTTATGGCCTGAGTCATGGCCATTGCTCCTTTCCTGACGCCTCCGGGATGTCCGGCGACTCCGCCTCCGGCCTGTATCTGAACATTGAATCCGGTTTCTTCAACCATCTTGGCCAGCATTCCGGGGTAAACTCCGCCGGAACTTACGGGCATTACGGTTCTGTACGGTTCCAAAGGATCCAGACAGGCGTTGAGATTGTCCCTGTCACCCTGAATGTCCCCGGTCATCTTGCCGGCTCCGAGAGTTCCTATGTGGAGTGCGTCACCTCCGCACATTCTCGTCATTTTGACTATCGGCAACATTGCGATACCGTGTCTCAGATCTTTTGTCATGGCTCCGTGCATGGTCCTGTGAACATGAATCGGAACTTTGATCGAGGGGTCTTCCGCCAATACCTGAACGGCGGAGAATCCGCAGGTTATGACGTCCACCATCAGTTGCTTCGCGCCCCAATGCTGAGCGTTCTCGGCGACTTCGAGGATTTTGTCCCCTCCCGTGCTGACGTTGATTGCGTGAATCATGTTGTGGCCTTCTTCGGCCAGTCTGTCCAAAGATTCGGCGACGGCGAGAGTCCTGTCCTGCAGAGGACAGAAAGATTGATCAACAAGAGTTTCGTCATCCTTGCTGTTCGTAAGACCGCCGGCTCCCGCTTCGTAAACGTATTCGGCGGTTTCTTTCGGCGATAAACCGATTTTGGGTTTGACGATGGTTCCGATCAACGGTTTCTCGGGACGCCTTACAAGTTCCCTCAGTCCGTCGGCTCCGAATTTGGGTCCTTTGAACTGAGACTGGATGCTTCTTGAGAACCTGATGTCTTCCAACCTTACCTTTTGCAGAGCGTCCAGACCGTACAGGTTTCCGGATACCACGCTGAGTATCTGGGGAATTCCTCCCACCTCTACGCTGAAATCCACGTCGGGAAATGCGATCGTGACAAGATCGTCTTCGATTGCCAGTACCCTTGCGCTGTACTTCTTCATGGTTTCCGCCGACAGAGTGGAAAGTTCCGTCCAGGTGCCGGTGGACTGTTCGGCGGCTATTGCTTCCGCCGCCTTCTCCATGGGAAGGTCCGTGGTTACGCGGTATTTGCAGACCACATCGGTCGCGGGATCCGCTTCTTCCCCCAAGTGCATGTATGAAAATTGTGTCATCGTAATCATTCCTCGAATATGCTGTCTCCGAGCTGTCTTATCATAACGTCATAGACGGAGCCGGGGTGGATGACGCCCACGTCCGTTATTATTGCGTCGATGTAGGCGGCGGGAGTGCTGTCGAAAACCGGATTGAATATTTTTACCGAATCCGGAATTTCGCCTTTCTTGACCACTTCGTCGGTGCCGCGCTCCTCTATCGTGACCATGTCTCCGAATATCGTTGCCGACGAAAATTTATAAGTCTCGCTGCAGACATAGAACTGAACTCTCGCCTCATGCGCTATCAATGCAATCTGGGAGGTCCCTATTTTATTCAGCAGCGCCCCGTGGGAAGTTATGGTGTCCGCTCCCACAAACACCCTGTCGACTTCTTTCATGACCGTTCTGACCGAACTGTCGATTATCAGTGTGGTGTCTATTCCCGCCTCGGCCAATTCGTTGACGGTGAGAATCCCCTGTCTCCAGGGACGGGATTCGGTGGCATAGACTTTGATGTCTTTGCCCTGACGGTGAGCTTCTTTTATTACGCCGATTGCCGCCTTGCTGTTGCAGTGGGTAAGAATCGTGTCGCCGGACTTTATCCGGTTGGCGCCCATTTTTGAAATTGTTTCCACGGCCATCGCGGATATTTTTACGAATTCCTTCGCATTGGACGAAATCAGTTCTTTCGCTTCGTCCAGGGTTTCCGCGGAAGGCAGTCCCCTCATTGTCGCCTTCACTCCGTTCCACAGAGACACCGCGGTGGGGCGTGACGCTATCAATATCTCCGAACATTTCTTCAGCTCGGTTTTGAAATCTTCCAACGAATTTCCTTCATAATTTTCGGCGAAATCCCCCATGGCGGACGCTCCGGCGCGGGCAATCTTGCCTGCGCCTCTTATCGTCATGTCTCTGATGGACTCGGCCGTCTTTCTTATATTCTCAGCCACGGTATCCGATGTTAGTACTGCATTAAATACGTGTTTGATTGATTAAAACCGCAGTTACGATCCTTTCCGCCTCTTCGATTCCTTTGGTCAGATACACCGCTCCGAGAATCGCCTCGAATGCGTCGGACCTCATGGTTTCGTTTATTTCGCAATTTCCCGTGACGGGGTCCGCGTGACCCTTTCCCGTTACTATGACTTCGTCCAGATTTATTCCGGATTTCAGAACCGCATCGGATATTGAACTGTTGCAGACAATTTTCTGTTTTTCCACGGTCATGTCCCCTTCGGTGAAGTCAGTATTCGCATAGATGTGCTTGCAGGCCGATAATTCCAGCACCGCGTCTCCGAGGAATTCCAATCTTTCATAGTCGGAATCAATATTGTTTTCGTTGGAGAAACTGTCATGTATGGTGGCGGCGGAGAAAAGATTCAGTTCTTCCTCCGACAGGTGCCTGTAACCGAAAGGGGGTCGGGCAAGGAATTCCCTTACCGTACGTCTGTGACGCTCAAGGATATCCACGGAAAGCGGAATGATATTCATTTATTCAGCATTAACGCCTCATTAGCCTTATTAGAGTGTTATGCATTCACTGAGTTATGGCCCGGAAAAGACGGATGAAGATGAGAGGTGTCGTTCACACTTCCAAAAGATTGGAGGAAGAACTGCTGGACATATCCGCGGAACTTGCCGCAGATCCGGGTCTCTTAAGACCTATGTGTGCAGGAGACTGCAGAAAATGCCACTTCGACAAACCGTTCCGGGAAGTACAGGCCGCGGCGTCCCGCGCGGACGATCCTTCCGCTTTGAAGAAACTCGCTTCGAGAGGTCATGAAATTGCCCGGGCTTACGCCGGAACGATTTCCCTCGCCGCCGACGGCACGATTCCGTTGTTGGCTTCCGCCAAGCTGGGCGACGAACGGGTATCTTACGCCGTGAGAGGTTCCGTGGGCGCCGACAAGATGATCGGATGCCAGTATCACAAGGATCCGAAGAAACGCTTGCTTCTGTACAACACCATGGTGAAAAAACACCGTCTGAATCTTTATTCCTTCGATGAGAATCTTGTGTGTTCGAACCGTCCGAACATGCCTGAAGATTACCTTTACGACACATTCTGGGAAACTCCTTACGAATTCGAGGATGACGGATCGGACTGCGGTCACGATTCCCTTGCAGTATTGATAATAAAAGTAAAGTCGTTGGATAAAACAATCAGAATCTGTTCCGATTGCGCAAAAGACATTTCGACTCTGCAATACCTCATATCCCGCATAGCATCCACGGATCCCTTGGCCGACTTTGAAGTCAAGGTCACTCACAAATTCTGTACCGAGGATGAGGACGGGATTGTTCCGATCGAAACGGATCAACTGAAAAAATATTCTCTGGGACAGATTACGGACAAAGGTCTGATAGGCTCCGTCATGAAAGACAGAATGAACTGTCTGAAAGAAAGCGGGAATGTCGCATACATAATCGGAAGCGAAAATTACGGTTCCGATTTAGAAGGATTCCTCAAAGCTTTGAAGGGTTCCGATTCCGACATAGAATCATTGAAACTGTTCCTCGAAGAATATCCCGTTCCCGTTATTCTGAGAACCGAACGGGTGAACGATGCTTTGTCCGTCCTGTGGGAAGCCTACGGCTCCAAAATCATTGAACTGAGCAGTTCCAAAGACATCTCGGACAAACTCGGTGATGTTTCCAAGAAAATTCCCTCAGACGTTCTCAATGAGGCCAGAAGAATGCATACCATGTCCGACGTGTCGGTTTCATATCCTGAATTCCATAAACCGGGACCGATAACCAAGATAGGCGACACACTTGCGAAAGCCGCAAAGGTCGGCGGGGCGGAAATGGTGCTGGGTTCTTTGGATCGTTCGGTCGCTAAGGACGAAACCTCGAGAGCGTTGTCCGCCGCATTCCTTGCGGCCTGCGATCCCGAAGCGAAGTATCCCTTCAAACTCTCCGCCGAAGAGAAGGATTTCATGGAATTCCTGATACCTTTCGCGAAAATGCTGATTGATTCGGAACCCTCGGAATACCGGAATAATATGAACACTCTGCTGACCGCTTGCAGTTCAGGGGAATCAGTCTGATATTCTGATGTCCGCCACGTAATGGGAAACTCCGGGGGCGAAGGATTTCACTTCCCGGATTTCCAAAATGTCGTAATTCTCGCAGACTTCGGAGAAAACTTTTTCCACGTATTCTTTTTCTTCGCGGGTGGGGAAAGTATCATGATAATGTATGATGCCGCCCGGTTTGATCATGGACAGCGCCTTCGGCAAAAATTCCGAAGTTGTCTGCACGTACCCCATCAGAATACGGTCCGCGAAGTTCTTTCCGGGAATGCTTCGGTTATCTCCCAGCATCGGTATTACGACATCCGTCAGTCCGTTAAGCTTGATGTTTTTCAATAAAAATCCGTAAGATTCGGGATTCTTCTCGCAGGCGAAGACTCTGCGGGGATTGGTGTATTTTGACAGGGGCAGAGTGAAATACCCTATACCCGCGAACATATCGACCACCGTTTCCCCCGTACAGTCGAGGGAGCGCATCCTCATCCGTTCTTCGGTGTTGCCCGAAGCAAACATTACTTTGGTCACGTCAAAATCGTAAAGGATTCCGTTTTCCGATCTTACGGATTCGGTTTTGTTTCCGTACAGTGTTTCCATACCGGGTTTCCGGAATTCTCCCGAAACCCCCGATATGTCTGCGCAGACAGTTTCGGCGCTCAACACTTCTGCATAGGTTTTGCCGATTTCTTCTTTGTAATCTTCACATTCTCTGTCAAGTTTGAGAATAATCACATCACCCACGGATTCCCATTTCATGGGGAGTTTTACGTACACGTTCCCGGGAAGATCGGACAGTCTGTGAAGAATGCGTTCCTGGGGGGACAGTCTTTCGAGAGTGTGAGATTCGGTTTCGCACATCTCATACATGCGGGAAATCTCTTCCACTTTTTCAGGGACTATGGGAACCAGTCTGAATCCTTTCTCTTTGGAAATTTTGGCGGTTCGGTCCGCGATTCCGTTTTTTATAAGTCGGGGGATTGTATCGGAAGCTTCGCTTTCGGGAATCTTTGCGGCGATAACCGTTCTCATATCAGAACCCTCATGAGAATCGGGAGAAAACTCATCATATCCCTCAGCCTCATTTCGGAAACAATTTTGCTGGGGCTGTCCAGATTTATTCCGTCCAGCAGACTTCTCACGGATTCTTTCGATGCGACACCGTATGCACGGTCCAAATCGTCATCTCCGAACTTCACGAACATTTTTCTTAATGTGTAACCGGCGCGGAGTTCTTTTCCGGCACTCTTTTTCCATAATTTTTCATATCCTGAAAGGTTGCGTTCCGAGAAATCCTCGGTCCTGAAAGCATGGGATGCCGTGTTGTAAAGAGGTTCGGCGGATTTGAACGCGGGATACAATCCGCCTCCGGACACGGGTTTTACCTGACCCGCCGCATCCCCTATCAGCAACACCCGCTCCCCGTAGGACTTGGGTCTTCCGCCTATGGGTATTTTGCCTGAATAGGTTTTGAGGATTTCAGAGTTTTCCAATCCCGCGGTTTTCAGTAATTTCTTCATGTGATCGTAAGGATAACCCGCCGACCATGACGTGCACAATCCGACCCGTACATTGTCTCCGAAAGGAATCTCCCAAGAAAAGAAGCCGGGGGCCACTTCGGACCCCAAACGGATTACGATCATGTCTTCTTCGTCGTATCTTTTGCGGACGTCGGTCTGAAATCCCCGGAGATATTCTTTCGGACTGTTGTCTTTCCCTATAGACATGGCAACTTTGGAACTGTGCCCGTCCGCTCCCACCAGCAAAAAACATTCCGTTTTTTCATTAGCGGATGCAACGGTGACTTTGTCCGTTACCGTGTGCCCGGAATATTTGCAGCCGAAACGGTACTCGGCTCCTGCGTCCATGGCCTTTTCAGCCATAAGTCCGTCCAATTCCGCCCGATCCAAAACATTGGCTTTGGCCCAATCGGACCTTACGGTGATTTTCTCACCGCAGGGAAAATAAACATGGGCGCCGTAAAGTCTGTTGTGCACGTCGGGTTTCACGCCGGACATCTTCAGAACTTCGTCGGTAATAAGGCCGGCACAGCCGGCGGGAACTCCCGATGAGCTGTGCTCTTCCATCACAAGAACGTCGAAATCTTTCGCAAGAAGTTCGGCGGCTTTGCTGCCTGCGGGACCTCCGC
>CAZPQO010000018.1:0-8774 GCA_964588745.1 uncultured Methanomassiliicoccales archaeon
GAATGCATGAAGGAAGGAATCGCAATGGGTGCCGAAGTGGCTCACAGCATGATTCAGCCCGACAACGCACCGTCAATACTTCTTCATAAGAAAATCGGATTCTTTATAGATCCCAGAGAAGTGGCTCTCATGGATCTGAAAGATCCGAAACTGAAACTCTGAACTCATTCTGCCGGGCAAGAATATTTTCGGTTTCCCTTTCGGTGAAGACTCCGTCATATATCGCAAGTTTCAGATTTTTTCCGAAAGCATCCCTTACGGCACGGACCGTGTCTTCTTCGGATATGCCGTATCCGAGAATTTCCTCAACGGAGGTAATGTTATCGTAAGAACGGTCTTTGACGGGTTTCAGAACTCTGTCCATCAACGGCTCCGGCTTTATGATGACCGTGCCGTGCTGTATCAGAAATCCCTTCGCGCGGTATTGTGCAGATCCGGAAATTTTCTTTCCTCCGACAAGGATGTCATTGGGTTCTTTGAAAGAAGATTCAATACCCAAAATATTCAGCGCTGACATTACGCATTTGCAGATTTCATAATAGGATTCCCGCCGGTCTTTGAAAGTGTCTTCGACGGCAAGAGAGTATATTATCTGCGAAGGCCCGGTGAAAATGCTGCTTCCTCCGCTGATTCTTCTCACTAAGGAGATACCGTTTTCAGCAACGAAATCAGCGTAAACGTCTTCTTCAGGGTTCCGAAATCGTCCCAGAGAGACGGTGGGCCTGTTTCTTGAATAAATAAAAAGGGTGGGCGGCGAACGTTTCTCCGAAACCTCTTCGAAGATTACGGCGTCCGCCGCCGTTCCGTACTCGGGAGAAACTCCCTTAGAGTACAGAAATCTGAGTTTCATCTCTTTCCGCGTCTGTTGCCTTCGTATTTTCTTCTTTCGGCGGAGGGTCTGCGTCTCGAACTGTCGGAAGATTCGATTCCTTTGCGCTGGGATTTCCTCATTTCTTCCAATTCGGTGAAAGTCATCTGAGGTTCGGCCTTGGGTGCACCGCGCTGTCTGAGATACACTGCGACGGCAACGACTATGATGATCGCAACAATGGCAACATAAGTTATCGTATTGGACCAAATGGACTGACTCACGTCAATGGTGAAGTTGTGACCCACTTCATCTCCGACACCGCCCGTGTTGAAACTTGCATCGTCGGATTTGGCGTGAATTCTGAGATATTTGATGCCCTGGTTCTCAAACTTGAGACTGAGGACCGCAACACCCTTTTTATCGGATGCCACCTCTATTTCGGTACTGTTCAGAACGTTGCTCCCGTCCTGATATGTTATCCAAACCTCGACTTTGGCGGCAGAATCCGTGTTGTTGGTTATGGTGATGCTTACGTCAGCGGTGTTTCTGGTATCGAAGTTTCCCTTGGTCAGAGTATCCGTTTCCATTACCAGATAATCCGATGCGGCCTCGGCATCATCGATGCACAGTGCGGACATTGCGGGTATAGTTATGAGAGCAAGCAGGATGATGGGCAGTAGTGTTCGTTTATTCATTCGATGACCTCAGGTGATTATCTCTTCGATGCGTTCCTGTTCGATTGCACGTCTGACTTCCATGGCCAATCTCCTGCCGGTACTCATCTCCTTTCTCCAGAGGGTGTTTCCGTAAGGGTGTCCGACAGACATGTGGACGTTCGTCCCCCCTCCGATACGGGGGGCAACATCGTAAATTTTGAAATTGAGATCTTTGTCGACGCAGGTTTGCAGACAGAAGGGTCCGATAACGCCCGGGTCGTAGTATTTCTTGGTGGCTTCTATGTAAGTCTCAGCCAGTTCGAAAGCTTTGTCAAGCAGGGATTCTCTGATTGTCGCGGAGTTGTGGCCGCAAACGGTGTATTCGGGCAAGACGCCCATCTCTTCGAGTTCAACCTGTTGTTTCCCCGGAAGTCTCGCATAACCGTCCAGAGAACTTTCGAATCTCCAGTCGACTCCCATGAATTCCAACTTCTCGCCCTTTTCTTCCAACGGCGAATAGAAAAAGTCCAGATTGAACACCGGTCCGATGATGTATTCCTCCATTCTTGCGCTCTTGAGGAAATCCTTCTCGATTACGCCCTGATTGATCAGCTCTTCGGACTTCGTGACAAATTGTTTGTAATCTTTCACTGTGAAAAAACCTCTTTCAAGTTTCTTTTCTTTGTGGGGGACTTTGACAATGGTCAATCCGTCGATATCTTCAGGTTTTTCAATCTTTTTCGGGAACGGCAGTCCGGCCTTCTCAAGAATCCAGTAGTAATCCCTTTCGTCCCCTCTTTCTTCGGATCTGAGCAGATTTCTGCTTCCGATCATAGGGACCGCAAAATCGTCTTCAATCGCATCGATTCCGCAGTAGGCCACCAAAGATCTGTTGGGAACGAACAAAACATTCCTTGACATTATGTCTTCCTGAACTTCAGGTTTGAGCACGTGATTGAATTTATCCAACACGATGGTGTTGTCCACAACACCTTTCCCGAGATTTCCGTCGGCGTCCCTTTGTGTCTTGAAATAGTTTCCGAAAGTCCTGTCTCTGCCCTTCTGGCATACGACGACGGTTCTGAAACCTTCGGAGACCGCCCCGTCGCATGTGTCCAAGGCGGAATGAGACCCGATGACTCCGATTTCAGCTTTGCTGAGGTCATATCTTTCCAGGTTTCCCAATACCGTTTCCCTATCGATCACTTTAACCCTCTTTATTCTGTAATCCGTCCTCTATATTATAATTTGTCAGTTATGGATGCACATATCCCCATACGTGCACCCTGTGAAGGGTGACGGTCAGAAACCGTTGTTTTTATTGCGACGTCCGCATATTTCAAAAATCCTTACAAAGGTATTTTGATAATCAGGTTAATACCCCTTCTTAATCTGAGAGTATTAGCATGAAATCAAAAGAACACACGTTCCCTTTCGTCGCCATTGTAGAACAGGACGAAATGAAAAGGGCACTTATACTGAATATCATCGATCCGGGCATCGGCGGTGCGCTGATAAGAGGGGAAAAAGGAACCGCAAAATCCACTGCCGTAAGGTCTCTTGCCAATATTTTGCCCGAAGTCGAGTACGTCGAAGGTTGCAGATTCAGATGTGACCCCTCCCGTCCGGACAGACTCTGTTCCGATTGCAGGGAAAGAGTCGAAGAAGGCGAAAAACTTGAAACGGGAATGGCCCCCATCAGGGTCGTCGAACTTCCGTTGAGTGCCACCGAAGACCGCATCGCCGGTACTTTGGATCTGGAACACGTTTTGCAGACGGGCAAAAAGAAATTCGAACCCGGAGTTCTGGCCCAGGCAAACAGAAACATGCTGTACGTGGACGAAGTGAATCTTCTTGAGGACCACATCGTCGATTTACTCTTGGATTCCGCCGCTATGGGAACCAACTATGTTGAAAGGGAAGGAGTTTCGTTCTCCCACCCTTCGAAGTTTATTCTCGTAGGCTCCATGAATCCCGAAGAAGGGGAACTGAGACCTCAGCTTCTGGACAGATTCGGTCTGTGTGTCGACGTGGTCGGCGATATTTATGTGACCTCCAGGGCAGCAGTTGTCATGCGGAGATTGGAATATGACGCAAACCCTGAGGCTTTCGTTGAAAAATACCGCAAAGAGACCGAAGAGCTCAGTAAAAAGATAATTTCCGCCAGGGAAAGATTGCTCGATGTGGAAGTCAGCGAAAACATGGTCAAAGTCGCCGCGAACATTGCCATCAACTTTGATATGGAAGGACACAGAGCGGATATCACCATGATAAGGGCCGCAAGAGCCAACGCGGCGTTCGAAGGGAAGGACGAAGTGGACCGGGACGATTTCAGAACGATTGCCCCCATGGTTCTGACACACCGTGTCAAGAAAAAGCCCTTTGAGAAAACGGGACTCAACAGAGAGGCTCTCAGAGCATGTCTGAAAGAGTACTGAGCCTGCCGTTTTCCGCAGTCATAGGTCTGGAATCGGCCAAAAAGGCACTTTTGTGCATGGCCGTGGACGATAAGATAAAGAGCATTCTCATCAAAGGACCTCCGGGCACCGCAAAGAGTGTGTTGGTAAGGTCCTTTTTCAAACTCACTTCGGAAAAGAAATTAATCAACATTCCTCCGAGCATAACCGACGATCAACTGTTCGGCGGATTGGATTTCGAGGCCGCAATCAAAGACGGGTACGCGGTGGCCGCCGGAGGTTTGCTGAGCAAAGCCGACGGCAACGTGGCATACGTCGACAACGTCAATCTGATGGAAGGAAAGATTCTTGACATGTTGCTGGAAAGCGTTGACACGGGAAAGATTCTGGTCGAACGCGAAGGCGTTTCCGCTGAATTCCTGGTCGATGCTTCCGTGGTGGCGACGATGGACCCTGCGGAAAGGGAACTGCCCGACAGTGTTGCCGACAGATTCGATCTCTGCGTAACCATTCTTCCGGAAACAGATCCCAATGCAAGAACGAACATAATCCTTTCCAATATTCAATTCGAAGAAGACCCCGAAAGCATAATATCCCAATATTTCCCGGAAGACAGGGAAGTCTTGGAATCGGTGCGTAAGGCAAAGGAAATCCTTCCCTCCGTGGTTATTACCGGAGACGACATAAACACAATAGCAAAAATATGCCAGAATCTGAACGTAAGGGGATTCAGAGGCGACATATCCACCGCAAAAACCGCAAGAGCCCTTGCGGCCCTTGACGGTAAAACCGCCGTGTCGGAAGATCATATCGCCGATGCTTTGGTTCTGTGTCTGTCCCATCGCAGAGGCATAGCCGCGAGTACGGACGAAGAGACCGTAATCAAAGTCAAAGTCGACGAGTTGCAGGATGAGGAGCGGGACGAGGTACAGGAATATATCGAACCCGAACCGGACGAAGAACTCATACTCGAAATTGACGACGGCTTCGAAGAAAACGCCGAAGACGATGAAGAAACATCAAACGTAATGCTTCCCGAAGCGGGGGAAGGCACCGCTCAGGATGCAAGTCCCGAAGGTTTGCGTTACAGCTACATCTACGAAAAAACAAAAGACCTTCTTCAGGAAATAGACGAGATCGAAATGCTCAGGCTTCACGAAATCGCGGGAATAAAGCACAAAAGAGCTTTGATTTCCAGAAGAAACACCGGGAGGGTGAGGGGATTCAGAATACCCAAAGGGAAAACCGTCGATCCGGCCTTCGATGCCACAATACGCGCGGCCGCCCCGTATCAGGCGGGAAGGAAGTCCAAAGGACTGAGCGTAAACATCGAGAAACAGGACATCCGTGAAAAGACCCGCGTCATGCGCAATTCTTCCTCATTCATATTTGCGGTGGACACCAGCGGTTCACTGGTTGACAGCGGTATGTTGGGACCCATTCAGAACGCGATAAGATCGATGTTGATGGAAAGTTACGTGAAAAGAGACAGGGTCGCGTTATTGACCTTCAGAGAAAGGGATGCGGAAATCACAGTTCCTTTCACCAGATCCGTCGAAACCATCTGTGACGTGTTGGAACAGGCTCCCGCGGGAGGTTCGACGCCTTTGGCCAAAGCCGTGATTCTCGCAAGGGATTATGCCACAAATTACCTGAGAAAACATCCCGGAGAGAAATGTTATGTAATTTTCATAACCGACGGACACGCCACCATGCCCATATATTCCTGCTCCAACGCCATGTGGGAACTGGAAAACGTCTGTGGCACGATAAAGGATCCAAACATAGAATGGACCATCATAGATTCCAGCCAAACCAAATTCGGAAAACGTGAAAGGCACGCAAGGGATTTCGCCGAATTCATAGGGGGACGTTAAATAGACCTTTTCGAATTGGATCAATATTGATCCGTTTACGGAAATCAGGCGATAACCGCTTCAGCCAATGCACTTCCGGCTATTGCCCCCAAGACGCAGAGAATCACGTTGATCACAGCATTGGACATGGCAAGAAAGTGATTGCCGGAGTTCATAAGATCCAACGTATCGAGGCTCATTGCGGACATGGTGGTGAATGCGCCGAACACACCGACGAACAGGAAATTCTTCATTCCGTAGGGAATCAGTTCACCGAATCCGAACATAAGGAATGCGGCGAGGAAACAGCCTATCACGTTAACGGACAGAGTGGCCCAGGGAAATTCCGAAGAATCTATTATTTTGTAGGCTCCGAATCTCAACAGAGCTCCTATGGCACCGCCCAAAGCGACGAACAGTGCGGCAATCAATAAATTTTCGGGCTCGGACATCGGCTCATCGTACTGTCAAGTCAAATCATGGTATTGATCCGTTATTGAAAAGACATGGGTATCAGACGGATTATTATGAAGCAGGTGGGAGAAAGTGGTAGTTTATGCGGATTCTGCCTGTGCGTATGTTTTATCCTTATCGCCCCTCATTTTTGAACTATCCGGAAATTCCGGATGGTTGCCCCTCCCCTCTGATCCTTTGTCATAACAGCCTCAATTCACCGAACACTCTTGTTACGAGGCGTTGAAGTTTTTAAGAGTTATATGTAGAGCATCACTGTGATGGATTGTTATAGGGTACATCTCTCTGGGGCAGAATTTCCATACCATAACCTTTCGCATGAGCCTAACCGATATCTTCGCCCAGATAATGGACACTATAAGTCGAGTACGTGTACAGGACCGTTCCGTTCACGGTTAGGAATATTTGCACATGATTCTTACTGGGCGGATTAATAGGCCTTTGGTCAGGTTTATCTAAAAATCCTATGGCCACGACATCGTTCCTAAAGAGAGGCGCTCTGGATACCGTCTCCCGGCATTCATTCGGCATCTCACGTCCGAGGGGATTCAAAGGAGTCCGCCGAATCTTGAAATTCAATAATTCCTTTCTATATTCATTTCATTCACATCACTGTATCGCATAAGGATGATCATAGAGTGTGATTATCAGGCGCAGGGCGGACCGTCCTTTGAGGATTCCGCGGGTCCCAAACAGTCGGAAGAACGGATGCGGAAAATCGTCGCCTATGCGGGTTCGGACACTGCGAATCTTGAGAATCTTAACGGCGTGGATATTGAATACGCCAGAATATTATCGGGCAATGAGAAGGAGGCAATCCTGATGACCGAGATTTATACGAAGGAAAGTACGGCCATCAAAGTTTCTGCGGCAGGTATTTTCGCGCGGAAGTGAGGCTAGTTCCGCATTTTTATCGGACATGGATACAATGTCAAAAAAATATGGAAAAAAGGAGTTAAAAATATGGAAAAAAAGTACAGTGAAACCGTTGAAAAAAAGACTGTCCAGAGGGGGAGTGGTAGCCTCGCGCAGATTCGAACTACGGTCGCAGGATCCAGAGACCTGCATGATTGACCCCTACACTACGAGGCTGTTAATCTCCCCAACGCAGTAATATTTTAATAGTTTTCGTAGAAAGTCACTTTATTCGATAAACAAAACCGATGCTTCCGGCCATCGGCGATGTTTCGCACCCGTTAAATGACGGAGATCCCGCTCCTGGTTATGCCTACGATTTCCGACCTAATAAGATTGGGTATGTATAACGGCTGAACACACGAAAAGCAATAATCATCTGCATGATACAAAATATGTTTCTGATGGAGACACAATCGTATATATGGGTCATAATTCTAAAATCATTGCGGAATACTTGGAAGACGGGTATGTTGTGGAAATAATACGTGGTAAAGTTGTCAAAAATAAGCTAAAAAGTTTACAAGACAAGTAAAGTATAGATACGACGCACGGTGATAATGCCGATGTGGAACTACCACCAATTAGTACATATTATTACACATAATATATGGCAGAGGGTTCTGCCTTTGTTCCAAACATAAGCCTATGAATCAAAGTGGGTATAATCCACTACCGATTCAATATTAGAGTCAATTACCGGTTATGAACTAAGTTGGTTTCAGTACTATGTTTTAAACTGGCTTCTTTACTGATTCAAGTTCTTGGAATTATACGCGTACCTTATTCATATCAAACAATATAGCTCTTGATGAGAACATTATTCAGGATCCCCAAGTTTCGATATATTATGCAAATGGACAGCAGCGTTGCAGGGCTCACGTTATACGCGCGAGATTAAAACAATACCTAAAATCGCAACCAGCACCTGGTTATCACGTACATATTGAATATTTCTGAAATATCAGAATGAAACGAAACTCCTGAATTTCAGTCCAGTGGTAAAACTAGAGGGGCGGACGCCCCTCTTCGGTTTTCAGCGTACTGCCTTTTCCACCTGAGCGAAGATATCGCCGATATCGCCTTTACCGACAATCGTCACAAGTATTCCCTGTTTTTCGTAATATTCGATAAGGGGGAAAGTACTTTCTCTGTAAACTTTGAGCCGGTTTTTGACGGTGTTTTCGGTATCGTCGTCTCTGTGGTAAAGTACGCATCCGCATTTGTCGCAGAATCCCTTTTCCTTGGGCGGGTTGTACGTAAGATGGAACACACAGTTACAATCGGGGCAGGTGCGCCTCTCGGTAAGTCTGATGATCAGTTCTTCGTCGTTGACATCAAAATTGATGGCCAAATCCACATCGATTTCTTTGGCAAGGGCATCCGCCTGTTCTACGGTTCTGGGAAAACCGTCGAAGATGACTCCGCCATCGACTTCCGCAATTTTTTCCTTCATGAGGCCGATTATCAAATCGTTGGGAACCAAGGTTCCGCTGTCCATGTATTCTTTGGCTTTGAGTCCCAAGGGAGTGCCTTTGCGCACAGCTTCCCTGAGCATGTCACCGGTGGAAAGTCTGGTAAATCCCAACTCGGAGCTGAGTTTTTCACCCTGAGTCCCTTTGCCGGAACCCGGCGGCCCCAAAAG
>CAZPQO010000019.1:0-8714 GCA_964588745.1 uncultured Methanomassiliicoccales archaeon
ATCACTGTCGTCAGAGAATAAGAGGCATATTTACATGAGCGATGAGGATATAATTTCATTCGATGCCGATTTGTTGGTACCCGAAGACGTCTATCTTACGTCCGGTGTCCACATCGGTACACAGCAGAAAAGCGCCGATATGAAGGATTTCATATTCAAGGTCAGGCAGGACGGACTTTACGTTCTCGACGTCCAGAAGACGGACGAGAGAATAAGGGTCGCCGCCTCCATGATTGCACGCTACGACCCCAAGAGGGTTCTCGTGGTTTCGGCAAGGCAGTACGGTCAAAGACCCGCCAGGGAATTCTCCAGAACCATCGGTGCGCCCGCTTTCGCAGGACGCTTCGTGCCCGGCACACTCACCAACCCTGTTCACCCCGGTTACGTCGAGCCCGAAGTCATACTCATGACCGATCCGGCCGCAGACAAACAGGCTCTCAATGAGGCTCTTAATCTGGGCGTTCCGATAATCGCCATGTGCGACGCCAACAATGAGACCCGCAACGTCGATCTGATCATTCCCACCAACAACAAGGGAAGGCGCGCGTTGGCCTGTGTGTATTGGCTTCTCACCCGCGAAGTGCTTTTGGCACGGGGCGATCTGAAGGATTCCGAAGATTTCACTTTGGAAATCGAAGATTTCGAAGCAAAGCTTTGATTACAAAACTTTTTTCATTCCAAACCCCTTCTCCACTTTATGAGATATCCTGTTGTAGCCGGCAGATTTTATTCTTCCGACCGAAACGGTTTGATAAGGGACATCGAGGCTTGTTTTTCCCATAAGTTAGGTCCGGGCATGCCCGGGGAAGAAGGCGACAGCAGATCGATCGTCTCCGCCGTCGCGCCTCACGCAGGATATATGGCATCGGGAATGAACGCCGCCCACACCTTCAGAAAAATCAAAGAAGACGGGCTGCCGGACACTTACGTGATTATCGGTCCCGACCATCAGGGCGTACCTTTTGATTTCGTGATGTGCTCCGACGACTATCTGACGCCGTTGGGCTCCTGTGAAATCGATATGGAACTCGTTCGTGATTTGAACGGTTTGATCCCCGACAGTCCGGGCGCCCATGCGTACGAACATTCCATAGAGGTTCAGGTTCCGTTCATTCAGTACATCGATCCGAATCCGAAGATACTGCCTATCATAATGTCAAGACAGGACAAGGTCACCGCCCGCAGGCTGGGAGAGATTCTCAAAGCTGTCTGCAAAGACCGTGACGCAATCGTATTGGCGTCCAGCGACCTTTCCCATTATATTCCGAAGAAAGAAGCGACGGCTTTGGATTCCAAGATTCTTGACAACATTTCAAAACTGAATCCGGACGGACTCTTCGACGCGGTAATGTCCAATAGGATATCCGCCTGCGGATACGGCCCGATAGCCGCATCGATTTTGGCAACGGACCCGGGAAGTGCGGAGATTCTGAAATATTCCGATTCTCACGATTCCTTGGGCGGAGATCCCGGAAAGGTCGTGGGCTACGCCTCGGCCGTAATGTACAGAAAATAAGGGTTAAGCGGTTTGGTCGGGCACATCATCAAGGAATGTACTTGAGTATTCCCAGGTTGGGTTCGTAAATCAAACCTTTGTCCATCAGGGCATCGGAGATTTCTTCGAGTTCGTTGGCGGATATTCCCTCCGCTTCCGCGGTTCTTTCCACCTCGTCCCTCGGAGCTCCTTTGCCGTCGCGGTCCAACTCGATGATTATCTTGAGAACAGTGTCTTCCATGTCCTGGCGTTCCGCCACATTCTGAGCGGGTTCTATATCGAACTCATCCGGACCGATATCTTCGGGGAATCCGAAATCTATGTTGTTCTCCGGCAAAAGCATTCTGAGGGCGTCCTGAAGAATCTTTATGAAGGCCGACGACTCCGGCATACCGTATTGACCCAGTGCCATGTTTATTCCCGTGGCCTCGCTTTCAGAGAATCCCGCCTCTATCAGATCCTTTTCGGAAGTACTGTTGATGGCGATCGCCTTCTTCATTCTGAGTAGACGTTCCCATAGGGATTTGGCGGCGCTGAGAATCCATTGCTGCCTGATATCATCAGTGATTTCCACGATGGTCTCGGGTCTGACGGAAACGAAAACACGCTCGTCGTCCGCCGTGTAAGTCCTGACTTTTCCGACGACGGCAACGTAGGAAGGCACTTCCAAACCCGCCATTGTCGCGGCGGCTTCGGGTTGGTATTTTCCCACGTTGATGAAGAAGTTCCCGCTGACATCCTGTATGCGGCCTCTCCAAAGAGGTTCTTCTTCATCTCCGACGTTCTCTTTCTCCGTCAAAACACCGGCAATCAGAACCCTGTTCACGACCGAACCCAATTTCGTTATCACGTAAAAGGGGGACATCTCGTCGTCGCCCTTCATCGAAGCGGTGGAACCGTTGAGTTCGTTTGCGAACAGTCTCCATGCGGTTTCCCTGGCGTTCATATGGATTCCTCCACGGTCTTGAGAAGTTTTTCAGCCTCTGCAATCACGTCTTCTTCGATCATCTCGGCTTCGCTTACTATCATCATGGGTCCGTATTCGTCACTGAGGACGTTTCCGGTCATCGACACTCTTTTAATGATTATTTTCTGAGCCATTTCGGAAGTGGCCGCTTCCATGTTTCCTTTGGCTTTGGCCAAACCTTCGACGGCTCCCAAAGTGGTGCCCGTCAGTTTTTCCGTGAGTTCGCGGTTGACAATGGCGCTGATCGCACCCGTGCCGTCGTCAATAGTCAGTTTCAATCTCAGATCCATCACGGGTTCGACCTTTCCGTGAGCCTGGCATTCTCCGTTGAAAATGGACCTGTTGCACTCGGGACATCTCTCTATGAGTCCGCTTCCGCGTCTGATATCCACAATCGCTCCGACTACGTTAACGTCCAAGCCTCCTCCGGTTTTCACAATGTCTCCGATGAGTTTGGTGGTGGCTCCGTCGGATATCTGTCCGAAAGTATCGTCAACCCGACTGATTTCGGCTCTGTCACCGATGTTGAGCTGCGGAATCCCTCTCCAGCTGCGGATGTATCCGTTTTTGATGCAGACCGTTTCGCCCTCTTTCAAATCAAAATCGTTCCAGGCGGAGTATTGGATTTTTCCCGTGTCATCGGCGATGACTCCGGCGTAAATCGTTTTAGGTTCGCCTTTGACGTTGACGTTCCGTTCTTCGGTGGAAAGTATCCTGCCCGTTACGGTGACGTTGCCCATACTGCCGGAAATCTGTCCGATTTTGCATTCGGAAGCTTCCATTGTGATCACTCTGTCGGGAACGTCTATGGTTTCGCCCTCGGCGGTTTCGACGGCTCCTCTGGTGCCCATGTTAATCTGGACTTTTTCGTTCCAAAGTTTGGTGTAAGCGCTTCTGAACCAGTAGACGGAACCCTTCTCTATCTGCGTTTCCTGTTTCTCCCACACAGTGAAAGAAGCGGTACCGGTTTCATCGCCGATGATTCCGGACGTAATGGTTTTAGGGACTCCTCTGACGGTGATTTCTCTGTCTTCGACAAAAACAATTCTCACCAAAAGGTCCACGCTTTGTTCGGTACCTGTAAGTTCGCTTATTTTTTTGACGGCTGTGCTTCGGAACGGCGTAGGTTCCGAAACGCCGAATTTGCGTAATATTCCTCGTTTGGCTGCATCGGGAGTGATATGGAATTCCAGTATGTATCTCTTCAATTCAGCCATAATTTCTGAATCGTCGACCTTACCTTCCAGCACCCTTTTCAGTTCTTCAAAGTGGGGTGTTAGTTCTTCATTGTTCATTTCTATCGACCTCGTTTTACGTGGCGTAAGCGCTTACGGAGTCACAATATAAAATAGTGCACAAGGGGTAGGCCGAATAGACCGAATCAGGAAAAGACCGATTCGAGTAATAACCTAATCTTTAAATGTATCAGTGCAATAATAGGATATGGTTCCCAAAAAGAAGATCGATGAAATCATCAACGGATACGATCCCTCGGAGATAACCATCGCGACACTCTGTTCTCATTCTTCGCTTCAGATCTTCCATGGTGCCCGTAAAATGGGTTTCAAAACCTTGGGTCTGACAGTCACTCACGATACCAGATATTATGATGCTTTTCCTTTGGCCAAACCCGATGAAATCATCAAATACAGCGATTTTGACGATATGAACGAAAGAATCGGCGAGCTTCACGACACAAATGCCGTGCTGATACCTCACGGTTCCTTCGTGGAATACATGGGAACGGAAAGATTCGAAAATTTTGAGGTTCCTTCTTACGGAAACAGAAAGGTTCTGTCCTGGGAATCCGACAGGGAAATGCAAAGGGAGTGGATCACTTCCGCGGGAGTTCCCATGCCCCGTCTCATATCCGACGCCAAGGAAATCAGAGAACCCGTGATGGTGAAGTATCACGGAGCGAAAGGGGGAAGGGGATTCTTCATAGCCAAGGACTACCCGGACTTCAAAATGTCGATAGACAACACTCAGCCGTACACGATTCAGGAGTACTGTCTGGGAACCAGGTATTACATTCATTACTTCTACGACCAGAACAAGAAAGACGGCTATCTCTGCGAAAGCGGCGGGTCTTTGGAACTCATGTCCATGGATCGCCGTGACGAAAGCAATATCGACGAACTGTACAAATTGGGTTCAACCGAAGATCTGAAGAGACACGGTCTGTACCCTTCTTTCGTCGTCACCGGAAACACACCCGTGGTTCTCAGAGAATCCTTGTTGCCGAAAGCCCTGGAAATGGGGCAGCTGGTAATAGACAAAGCCTTCGAAATGTTCGGAGGAATCTGGGGGCCGTTCTGTCTGGAAACCGTTGTGAGCGATACTCTGGATTTCAAAGTCTTCGAAGTCTCCGCAAGAATCGTTGCGGGAACCAATCCCTTCATCACCGGTTCGCCTTACGCAGATTTGATTTACCCCGGACTGAGCACAGGCGGCCGTATGGCACTCGATATCAAAGACGCTGCAGAAAATAACAATCTGAAGTCGATTTTGACATAATCCGCGGTCACATTATTATATCTTCAAACGATAGGGTTTAGGTACCGAGAGGCGTCACATGGTATCGCAAAGGCTTCAGAACGTTCCCGCATCAGGCACTGTAGCTATTTCCAACAAGGTCAGCAGGCTGAAAGCCGAAGGTCAGGACATTATTTCATTCTCCATGGGGGAGCCTGATTTCACCACTCCTCTCAACATAATCGACGCCTGCAAAGAGTCGTTGGACAGCGGTTTCACCCACTACACTCCGTCTCTGGGAATTCCCGAATTGAGGCGTGCCGTGGCCGAGGCCGCGCACAATGAAAACAACATACCCTGCAGAGGCGCAAACGTATTGATCACGCCTACGAAGCAAGCCATTTTCATGACCTGTCTGGCATATTTGGATCCGGACGACGAAGTTCTGCTTCCTAATCCCGCATGGGTGTCTTACGAAGCCTGCATAAGACTGGCGGGTGCGGTTCCCGTTTTCATACCCACTTATTTCGAAGACGGGTTCGTAATCGACCCTGCGATGCTTGAGGCGGCAATCACGCCCAAGACGAAAATGATGATCATCAATTCCCCCTGCAACCCCACCGGTTGCGTCATACCCGACAACGTTCTTCGGGAATTGGTTTCGATTGCCGAACAGCATGACATAATGATACTCTCCGACGAGATTTACGAGAAGGTAATCTACGAAGGAAAACACATTTCTCCCGCTTCTTACCCCGACACCTTCGACAGAACGATAACGGTGTCCGGACTTTCCAAAACCTATGCGATGACGGGATGGAGAATGGGTTGGGCAATCGCCAACGACGACACGATTGCAAATCTCAACAAACTGCAGTCCCATTCGATTTCCTGTTGCGTTTCTTTCGCTCAGCAGGCTTCCATCGAAGCCATAAAAGGAAACCAGGATCAGAGGAACGAATTCACCCGAATGTTCAAGGAAAGAGGGGATTTGGCTATCGATCTCATAGGTGAAATCAAAGGTCTTGACGTCAACGTCCCTCAGGGAGCGTTTTATCTGTTCCCGAGATACAGCTCGGACACAAAGTCAAACAAACTCGTGACCATGCTTCTGGAAGAGGCTCACGTGGCATTGACTCCGGGTTCCGCTTTCGGTCCCGCGGGGGAAGGTTTCTTCAGAATGTCCTACGCCACCGGCGAAGACCAAATCCGCGAAGGTTTGGACAGAGTGAAGAAATTCTTTGCCGATCTGTGAACTTACCCCCATCGTTAAAATAAATATAGGTTGAGGATATAGCCGTATTGTCCGTCAGCCTAGGGTATGACTGACAGAGGGATTCCGTTTGAACAGAAAACTTTTCACCGTAGGCCCTGTGAATGTGGAGCCTGAAGTACTTGAGGCTATGACAAGGCCGATTATAACGCACAGATCCAAAGAATACAAACTCCTCCACGGTTCGATCGTGGAGAAAATCCGTAAGGCGCTCAACACGGACATGGACGTTTTCCTGGTCGGAGGCTCCGCGTCCGCAATGATCGAAGGCGCACTGAGAAACGGAATATCCCGCAAGTCTTTGGGTATAAGCGGAGGTTCTTTCGGAGACAGGTCAACGGAAATAGCTGAACTCAACGGCAAAGCCGTGGATAAAGTAAAAGTTCCCTCGGGGAAAGCGATTCTTCCCGAACACATCGAAGGGAAGGTCAAAGAGGACATAGAAGCCGTTCACTGGGTCAGCAACGAATCATCTTCGGGAGTGTTCTCCGATTCAACGGCCATAGCCGATGAAGTCCGCAGACAGAATCCCGATTCTTTGGTGATCATAGACGCTGTAACGTCCGCATTCGCCATGGACATAGACATGAAAAATCTGGAACCCGACGCCTTGGTGTTCGGTACGCAGAAGGCGCTGGCATTGCCCCCGGGACTGGGCTTGATGGTCTGTTCCGAAAATCTTCTCAAAAAAGCCGAATCCGTGGAAAACCGCGGATTTTACACAGACCTGTTAAAAATCAAAAAACAGAGCGATGTGGATTACGCATTGACCACACCGCCGGTATCACTGATGTATGCCTTGGAATTCCAATTGGAAAGGATTCTGAAAGAAGGCATGCCGGCCCGTTACAGACGCCATCAGGAAATGGCTGATTCGGTAAGAAATTGGGCTGACAAAAAATTAAACGGCATATTCCCCGACGAGGGGGTGCGCTCAAACACAATAGGCGTTCTGAACCGCGGAGATTTGGATTTCAATGCATTCCATTCCGCCCTGAAGGACAAAGGATTCGAAATATCCAACGGCTACGGCGAAGTTAAGGACAAAACGTTCAGAATCGGGCACATGGGAGACCTTACGCCCGAAAGAGTCAAAGGTCTTTTAGGCGCCATGGATGAAATATTGGAGGTAACGGAATGAACAAAATTCTAGTTTCCGATCCGCTCAGCGAAGAGGGATTGGCAATTCTCAGGGAATCCGGTTTCCCTGTTGAAGTTAAAACCGGTCTCACCGAAGACGAGCTTTGCGAAATCATCGGCGATTACGAATGTCTTATCGTGAGATCCGGCACAAGGGTCACCAGGAAGGTAATCGAAGCCGGAACCGGACTGAGAGTGATCGGACGTGCCGGCGTGGGTGTCGACAACATCGACATACCCGCGGCGACCGAAAGAGGCATTCTTGTTATGAACACCCCGTCCGCAAACATTCTGTCCGCGGCGGAACACACCTGCGCGATGCTGATGGCTCTCGCAAGGAACATCCCCTTCGCTCATGTCTCCATGCACAAAGGAGAATGGAAACGCTCCAAATACACCGGAGTCGAACTTGCGGGAAAAACTCTGGGTATCATCGGTGTCGGAAGAGTTGGCGGTGAAGTCGCCAAACGCATGAAAGCTTTCGAAATGACGGTAATAGGGTACGATCCCTTCCTTCCCAAGGAAGTTGCCGACGGAATCGGAGTCCGTCTGACAACTTTGGAAGAAGTTCTGACGGAATCGGATTTCATGACGATCCACACTCCGTTGCTTCCCGACACGAAGAACATGATTTCAACCGAACAGTTCAACATGATGAAACCCGGTGCCAGATTCACAAACGTTGCCCGCGGAGGCGTGGTTGACGAAGAGGCACTGTACGTTGCCCTGAAGAACAATGTAATCGCAGGCGCGGCTTTCGATGTATGGTGCGAAGAACCTCTCTGCGAAGCCGAACAGAAACTTCTGGAACTCGAGAATCTCATAACCACCCCCCATCTCGGAGCCAGCACCGTGGAGGCACAGGAACGTGTGGCAACGGAAATAGCCGAAGCCGCAATCAAATTCCTCAGGGACGGAACAATCATGAACGCAATCAACGCGCCCCGCGGAAAACTCGATCCGGAAACCGAACAATACATACCTTTGGCGGAGCGCATGGGAGTTCTGGCTCACCAGCTTAACGGAAACCTGCCCATCGAAAGTCTTGAAATCATATACAGCGGAGATTTGGCAAGCAAACAAACCAAGATGCTCACGCTGTACACGGTGATGGGTATTCTCAAGAACATCATAGGTCCCGGAAGAGCCAACACAATCAACGCAATGACCATTGCGAAAGGCAAGGGAATCAGCATAAAGGAATCCTCCACCGAGGAAGCCAAAGATTACACCAACATAATCGAAGTGAAAACCGCCATCGGCAAAACGACCAGATCCATACGCGGAACGGTATTCGGCGGTCAACCGAGGCTCGTAGGCATCGACGAATACAGTTTCGAAGTCCCCATGTCCGGCGATATGGT
>CAZPQO010000020.1:0-8587 GCA_964588745.1 uncultured Methanomassiliicoccales archaeon
ATAAACCAAACCCATATCGATCAACCGGTCCAAAGAATCCCCCAAATCCCGGTGTTTGCCCACAGTGCTTCTTGAAATGTTTCTGCTTCTCTGAATACGGAGGGGACGGCATCGACCTATAAATTCATCCGACGACAGCCAATTGCTGAATCCCTCCGGAAGACCTTTTCGTTTTTTCTTCAGATTTGAAACAATCATCCTGAGATATTCTCTGAGAACGTCATCGGGCGCCATTGAAACATAATCGTTTATTTCAAACCTGAATCCCTGTTTCGAAAGATGCACGTGATGCGACAGTCCGGTGAATTTTTTGTATTCAGCTCCGAAGACGACAACGCCTTCCTTGGCGGCAATCTCGCCGAGCAATCGGTTCAGGCGTTCATTTTCGGACATTTTCCCGTTTTCCCAACACTGCGTTCTTCTGTCTCTGTTTTCCCGACGTTGAACGTTCCACGAACAGATCCTTTCCGTCAGGGGTTTTGCCGGTATGGTACATCAGCGTGGATACGGTGGACGGGGTCGGGGTGAATATCTGAACCTGTTCGGGATTGGTTTTCAACACGGTACGGCAGAATCTGTCCAACTCATCCATATGTCTCTGAGTGCAACCCGGATGGGCTGCCATGGTGTAATATGTAAGAAACTGTCTTTTGTTCTGTTCCCGGTTCGACGTATCGAACATTTCTTTGAATTGCATCAATTCGTCCCTTCCGGGTTTTCCCATGAGTTTCAAAACCTCATCGGAAACATGTTCCGGAGCTATCTTCAACTGCCCGGACACGTGATCCTTCACGATGGCGTCTACGTATTCTTTGCCGTGTTCCTTATCGGCAAGAATCATGTCATAACGTATTCCGGAAGTGACGAACACCTTCCTTACGCCTTCAACATTCAGAACCCGTTCAAGAAGCTTCAGCTGACGGCCGTGATTTACCTTCAGCGATTTGCAGACCGAAGGAAACAGACAGCCTTTGTCTTCACAGGCTCCCTCGTTGATTTTCCTGTCACATTCTATGCCGTACATGTTTGCGGTCGGCCCTCCCAAATCGTAAATGATTCCGTTGAAGTCGGGATTTTTCGCAAACATTTCCACTTCCCTTACGATGGAATCTTCAGAACGAGAGATGACTCTGCGTCCCTGATGAACGGCTATGGCACAGAAATTGCAGCCTCCGTAACAACCTCTGTGGACGGTGACCGAGTTTTTGATCGTGTCCGCGGCTTTCACATATCCGTCTTTGATGCAGGAGGGATGAACCTCGTTACGATATCCGAGAGAATGGAATAAATCCAATTCCTCCGTTGACGGATATCGCTGAGGAGGATTTTGAACAAGATAGCGGTCGCCGTGTTTCTGGCACAATCCTTCGGCCGTTACGGGATCGCAGTTTTCACTGAAGGTCAGAAAGGCTTCGGTGAACCTTTCCGCATCTTCAAGACATTCTTCGTAAGGCGGAACGGCGATATGATTTTCGAGACATTCCTTGGAAATGTAACAGATTCCCCTGATGTCATCGGTGCTTTTCGAATCCCTCAGAGCGTCAGCCAATTCAAGATTGGAAAACTCGGCCATGCCGTATGTTATGTAATCCGCTTTGGCATCGAAGAGCACGCTTCTGCGCACAGTTTCCGTCCATGCGTCGTAATGGGCGATGCGTCTCAGGGATGCTTCGATTCCCCCAAGAACAATCGGCTTGTCTTTGCAGAACCGTTTGATCATGTTAGAATACACAATCGTCGCCCGGTCGGGACGTCTTTCGTTTTTCCCTCCGGGAGTGAAATCGTCATGTCTCCGCTTTTTGTTGTTGGCCGTGCGGTTGGCGACCATGGAGTCCACGCATCCGGCGGATACGGACCAAAAGAGATTCGGAACCCCCAATTTTCCTATGTCTTCCTGGGAAGGTTGGGGTATTATGCCGACTCGGTATCCGTTATGAATCAGCCATCTTCCGATCATTGCACTGCCGTTGTAGGGCGTGTCGTAGTACGTATCGCCGGAAATCAGGATGATGTCCAAGGAATCCCATCCCCGTTCCTTCATTTCTTTTCGGGAGGCGGGAATAAAATCCTTCGGCGAACCGGCGGTTCCTGTCATTTCTTTACTGTTCTTATCGAAGAGACGGGACATTTCACTCAGTTGACGTACTTGACGTCCAATTCCATAATGTGGTCGTTCATGAAGAATCCGTTTCCTATGTCCTTGTCGACATCCTCGATAACGGTGAATCCCCAGTGTTTGTAAGTGTCGATGGCGTTTATGTTTCCTCTATAAACGGTCAGATAAACGGAATCCGCATTCATTCTGCGGGCAACGCCGAGAACATGATTCATGGAGTGGGAAGAAAGGCCGCGGCCCCTGTATTTTTCATGAACGTAAAGTTTGCTCAGAAACAACCTGTTTTCTTCTCTCCTGTAAGCTAGGAATCCCACGTCTTCGCCTTTGAAAGTGATGAATTCGTAAACCATTCCTTCGGAAATCGATTCCTTTATGGATTGGGGCGATAGGAATTTTTTCAGCATGTACTTCAGCTTGTCGGCAGATATCATCTCGCCGAAGGCTTCATTCCATATCTCTTCGGCAAATTCGGACAATTTGGCAATATCCTCATCGGATATTGTCTTCCTGTGGCCTTTGATTGATTTCACTCTTCTTCCGAAATCCACCAAGCCCTTTTCGAAAAACAGACCGTGGTCCGTATCATAACCGCCTTCAAGCGAATTTCTG
The DNA here is from genome assembly GCA_964588745.1 of uncultured Methanomassiliicoccales archaeon. Classification (GTDB taxonomy): domain Archaea; phylum Thermoplasmatota; class Thermoplasmata; order Methanomassiliicoccales; family Methanomethylophilaceae; genus VadinCA11. The sequence continues at coordinate 2,726 of CAZPQO010000020.1, forward strand.
ATACTTGCTATCGTCAAATCTTCGGCAATGTCCACGGCTTCGTGGAGTTCCCATCCGTGCACGAGGGAGGACACAAGTCCGGAGCCGAATATGTCGCCGGAACCGTGGTAGAATCCCTTGACGCGTTCTTTCATGATATACCGGATTTCATCGGTATCTTTTTCATAGGTGGCCGCTCCCAATTCCTTATCGTCGAAATACACACCGGTAAGAACCACTTTTTCCGATCCCAGTTTTCCGGTTTTCCTGACAAGTCCTTCTACGTATTCTTTGGTGTACGGGCCCTTTGCGAAAGGCTCTTTCAGCATTTTCGTTGCTTCGGTGAAGTTTGGAATGATGATGTCGGCATCTCCGCAGAGTTTCAGCATTTCCGACGGAAAACCCTCATCAAAGGTGGAATAGAGTTCTCCGTGGTCCCCCATAACCGGGTCCACGTAAACTTTGGTATCCGGATTCCGGATCATGTTTATAGCCTTCCTCACAACGTCAACCTGTTCTTTGGAACCCAGGAATCCGGTGTAAATCGCATCGAATTCGAATCCCATGTCATTCCAATGCTCAACAACGGGAATGATGTCCTCGGTCATGTCGCGGTAAGTGAAATTCGGAAAGGGTCCTACAAAGGTGGAAAGCACCGCTGTCGGAATAATCGGTGTGTTTATGCCTGCGGCCGACAGCACCGGAAGAGCAACCGTAAGCGAACATTTTCCGTAGCAGGATATGTCGTGAATCGCCACGACTTTCTTTTGGACCATAGTTTCTCAATATCCGCATCTCTAATAAAGACTTCTGGAACCGACGGAAGGGAACTGCAATCCTTTTATCGTAATCCGTCTATGCAACACCGATGACAAGATCCGACAAACACCTTGCAGAGGTTTTGGAGGAATACAACGCCAGAGTCCATGAATGCGAGGAAAGAGGTACCGAAGAGCAGAAATTGGACGCGTACATAATGAGGGGTACCGTTCTGTCACTGCAGGAATCTTACGTGTCGGCTTATACGGACTTCGAAGAAGCCATCGAAATAATCACGGATCTTGAAATGCACGGGAAAAAAGTGGATCCGGGCACCTTTGTCAAAGCTTACGTTTCACGCGGTGAGTTGCAATACTTCAAAGATCCTGAAGCCATGGCCGACGATTACGCCATTGCCGCTTCCCGTCTGAAATATCTTGATGACGATTCTAGATACTACACCTGGAAGGAAATCGTCCAGATGTGTCTTGATTGCGGGGAGGATCTTCTTCACAGTGACTGCCCGCGGGGAGTTTCTCCCTTTTTCAGAAAAATTGAAGATATCCTTATGGAAAAGGATGACGAATGGTCACTGAACAGAAGCGTGGACGCGTTGAACATGATTGCTCAATCGGAGCAGAACGTTGACAGATACGAAGCTTCCCTGGATTATCTCAACCGTTCAGTGGAACTTGGGAGAAAACTCATGGAGAAAAATATCCTTGAGGACAAGATGGCGCTGATAACGGCTTTGGCTCTCCGCGGAGATGTGAGACTTGCCGTCAATGACATCAAAACCTCTCTGAAGGATTACGAAGAAGTCATTTCTATTCTCGAAGGCATGTTGGATTCCCACCGTCCGGAACTGAGGGAACTGCTTATCGAAACCCATCGGGACGCTTCTCAGCTTTACGAACAGATAGGGAATATCAAAGAAGCCGAAAGGCATCTTACGGAAGTATTGCAGTTGAATCTTTGCGATGACATTGACGGGTTTGACTGACATGGTTCCACTTTCGGACGTTTCGGTCAACTCCGGGGAACGGTTATAACAAAGGTGTTGATTTAATGAGTATGCAAAAGCTGTTTTGCAAAAACTGTGAGAGTCTGAATTTTCCCGGTGCGAAGCGGTGCCGCTTTTGCCGTACCGTGCTTGACAGTAACCCCGTCAATGCCGAAAACTCATATTCTGAAGCTTCCGACTTCTCGGGCAACGCGGATTTCGACCCCGAAGAGCTCGGATCTTATTCCGAACCGGAGGTTCACGATTATGTTTTTGCAGATTCGGAAAATGCCGATGCACCTTACCTCCCTTACATTCCGCGTCCCGGACAGTTGTTCATAATCGAAGACATACGGGGGTGCTTGGACGCTTCGAGACATATAGTCATGGAGTCCGGAACCGGTACGGGAAAAACCATTGTTTCCCTGTCCGGCGCTTTGGAACACTCCATACCCAGAAAGAAAAAAGTTGTTTATCTTACGCGCACGATTTCTCAGAGCAATCAGGTAATGAGAGAATTGAAGGCGATATCAAAATTCAAATCCGTTTCCGGTTTGCCGATAACCGGAAGAGGACGTTCCTGTCTGCTGTTCCGGCCCGGTCCCGGTCAGGAACCGCTGTCCGCCAATGTTCTGTCCTCTTTATGCGAAAACAGAAAACGGGGGAAAGGCGGACAGTGCAAATATTTCTTCAAAGTCAACGACATGATAGACGAGATATGGGATTTCTGCAGGACTGAATTTCCAACATCGGAAAAATTGGACAATTTCTGTGAAGACAAAGGAGTCTGTCCTTACGAAGCCAAAAAAGTCCTGATGAAATCCGCCGACGTCATTGTCGCCCCCTATATTCACATCCTGTCCGAAGACATAAGGGAAACTTTCTTGGGAAACATGGATGCGGATAAAAGCAACATAACCGTCATCGTCGACGAGGCCCACAACATCATCGATGCCGCGAAAGAACAGGAAAGCTTTCGCATTTCATTGAGAATGGCCGATGCGGCCATAGATGAGTGCACCACCTTCAGATCGACTTCCATCGGTCAGGGAATCAAAATAGACGAATTCCTGAAAGAAATTAAATTGATTATCAGGAACACGGCGAATTCAAAACTGGATATTATGAAACGCGAGGCGATAATCGAAACCGACGTTCTCAAACAGGGCCTTATGGAAAGATTCAAAATCAACGAAAGAACCCTTGACGTTGCGATAATCAATCTTGTGGACATCGGTTCTGAAAGATCAAGGCTGCTTACCGAAAGCAATGCGCAGAAAGTTTCCGACATAGATACGATTGCCGCGTCTTTGCAAAGCTGGCTGGGAGCTACCGGAGACAATTACATCAAGACCATCAAGGTCTCCGATGCCGGAGAATACCTTTACGCAGCCTGCATCGACCCTGTTGACGTTTCGGATTTCATGAGGGGGTTGGACGGTGCGGTGCACATGTCCGGAACGCTCAGACCTTTGGATCAGTACATCAAAACCATGGGATTGCCCAGAGGCACCGTGAGTAAAATTTACCCTTCGCCGTTCCCGAGGGAAAACCGTTTGGTTCTCTACATGAACGATGTGACTACCCGGTATAACGACATGAAGGACGACCCCAGTATTTTTTCGAGAATCGAACGGAGAACCGCCAAACTCTGCAATGCTGTGGGGAAAAACACTCTTGTGTTCTTCACTTCGTACAGAATCATGGATCAGATGCGTCCTTTCCTCAAAAGGGATATCGAACTCCCGATGTATTGGGAACATTCGGGAAATCCGAGACTCACTATGGAAGAATTGGAGAAATTCAAGAAGGGAAGGGGCGGCGTGTTCTTCAGCGTCATGGGGGGATCGGTGGCGGAAGGAATGGACTTCCCGGGAGACGAGCTGTCTTTGGCAATTATAATAGGAATACCTTATCCGCCTCCGTCTCTGGAAGCCAACGCTTTGTCGGAACTGTATGACGCAAAATTCGGCAGGGGTTCCGGATGGAAATTCGTCAGCGAAGCTCCGGCCACCAGAAAAATAAAACAGGCCATCGGACGTCTGATAAGGACAGAGACCGACCGGGGAATGTGCGTAATATTCGACAAAAGGACTTCAAGGTACGCTCAGGATCTGGACGCGAGAGTCACATCCGATCCGATTGCCGAAGCTGAACGCTTTTTCGGCAAAAGGATAAATTCTTAATTGACTGATTGCCGTTTATGGCGATTGTTGATGTTCTCGGCGACCTGAAAGTATGGATTGCTTTCGGCTTCATCGCCGGCCTTGCGGTCGGCCCCGTCGGGGACCGGGCTTCAACAATCATGATCATTGTTCTTGTTCTGCAGATGACCGTATCCTTCAAAGGACTGTCTTTCGTCAAAGGCGATATGTCGGAATACGGAAGACCGATGATATGGGGCATTGTCTGTTGTTTTCTTGTCAATTCTGGAATCACGATATTGCTGGGTTATTTCTTTATTCCCGTAAGCACGGCCATGTGGTACGGTTGGGTCATGCTTGCCGCCGTCCCTTCCGCCGTGTCCGTCGTATCCGCTTCCCTGTACCTCAAGGGAGACACGAAGGTCACCGTTCTTATGACAGGTGCGATTTACATCGCGGCGCTGGCTCTGACGCCTCTCATCAGTTGGATTTTCATGGGTTCCGCGGTGAGTTCTTTTGAAATTCTGAAATATATCCTGTTGTTCATCGCCGTTCCCCTTGTCGGCTCCAGGATTTTGAAACACTTCAGTCTGCCGATCAAAGGGAAAATAATTTTCATAAACCTGATGATGGCAACCCTTCTTTTTCTCGCATTGGGCTCCAACAGGAACTATATCTTTTCTCAAACCGACATAATATTTTGGGTAATTCTTGTTTGCGTAATCAGAACATTTGTTCTCGGCCTGTCGATGACATACTTACTGAAACGTAAGGGCACCGACCGCGACATGAGTATGATATACATCTTGTTCTCGGTTTGGAAAAATTCGGGAATGGCCACTTCATTGAGTATGGTTCTGTTTACGGGAATGCCCGAAGCCGCTGTGCCCGGAGCCGTGTCTTTGGTCATCGAATCCATTTGGTTTTCGATTTTTACCAGTTACGGGGAAAAGCTTTGGCCCCGTCCGGAACCGGTGCCGGAAGAAGCGGCACAGTGAAGATCAAGAGACTCCCGGTTTCACTCTGTGGGCGGTATCTCAGCAGTGTCGGTTAAATATGGCATCCCTTATTATTCGTCAAAGCGGAGATAGCTAAGCCCGGACCACGGCGCCGGTCTTGAAAACCGGTGGCATTCTGCCTCGGGGGTTCGAATCCCTCTCTCCGCGCCATTCACCTTCTCTTCCGTACCCTGTTCATACTTTTCAAATATAACGCCGTTAAAGAAAAAATGATAATCTCCGTATGCCATTCGGATGCATGGAATCAGAAATCGAACGGGAAATCAAGCTGACTCTCGCCGACGGAAATTCGGCAGAAATAATGGACAAAGCATTGAAGGATCCCTTTGTTGCGGGAGGGAACGTTTTCATTTCCGAACATTACACCGATTTTTATTACGATACCCCTGACGGGTTTCTGTATTCTTCTTCCGGTTCATTGAGAGTAAGGGAATTCAACGACGGGAAACGCAGATTCACTTTCAAATCTTTTGTTTCCGATGAAGACGGAATCCTCACAAGGAAGGAATCCGAGGGAACGATTGTCGAATCCGACGAAGAAACTATTCGGAAAATCGTCAACAAAATACATCCCGGGTACGAGGGGGAAATGAACCATGTTCTCACTCTTGAAACCCACAGATGGATGATGAGCACCTCGCTGTATTACATTGTGTGCATCGACAACTGCAGATATATCGATCCCGCCGATAAAAACAAAGTATTACCCTTTGTCGAAGTGGAAATAGAATCTATGCGGGAACCGATCGAATATTCGGATGATATGAGAAACTTCATTTCCACGATGGAATCTTCTTTCGGAATGACCGTCGTCACCGACAGCAAATACAAGAGAGGATACACCGCAATCAGAGGTTGAATCTTTTTGACTTTCCGATTGTTTTCTGAAGCCTTTCCCGTTTATTCAGGGGAAGAATACAATCAATTTTTTACATAAAGTCGCGATACGGAGTCATGA
>CAZPQO010000021.1:0-8391 GCA_964588745.1 uncultured Methanomassiliicoccales archaeon
CTTTGATACTTCCGCGAAATCGGGTTGCATTATGACTTTGCTTACTCCCGACGGCGGTCTTGTGACTCCTATCAGGTGATCCGCCAAGGCCAAGGTGACCTTTCTCAGCGAAACCTGAATAAACTGTGCTTTGGCGGAGCTTTCTTCGATTCTCTTGGCCACCATCTCCGCATTCACCGCGTCCAAGAACATGTCCACTTCGTCCAACACATAGAACGGAGACGGCTGATATTCCTGAATGGCGAATATGAAGGCCAATGCCGTAAGGGATTTTTCCCCCCCGGAAAGTGCTTCAAGCCTCAGAAGTTTCCCGTTCTTCGGCTTGGCGTTGATCATGAGGCCTCCTTCAAAGGGGTTTTCTTCGTCTTCAAGACCGATGAATCCCTCTCCGCCTCCTGACAGCTGAGCGTATATTCTCTTGAAATTTTCCCCGATTGCGTCATAAGATTCCATGAACAGGCCTTTCTTCTGACCGTTCAGAGTTTCGGTGAGTTCGTCCAGTTCCCTGATCGAATCTTCCAGAATTCTGACTTCTTCGATGAGTTCGTCGTGTCTTCCTTTCCGCTCTTCGTAGTCCTGAATGGCGCGCAAATTCACATTGCCGATTCTGGACATTATTCCTTCGTAAGAACGGATTGCCCGCTTGATTGCCTCTTCGGAGGGTATGGGCATCTCGACCTCGACGCCGGATTCCGAAATTTCTTTTTCGAGTTCGGCAATCTCTTCGTTGATTGAGATGGCGGATGCTCTGACGGAAGACCCCATTCCTTCTTTGAGTTCGATGTCGTTCTGAATTTTGTTTTTCTCCCCTTCGAGAGAGTATTTCTTCTGAATCAACGCATCCTTTTCGTCCCTGAGTCCGGCTATTCCGCTTTCCATCTCTTCTTCCATGGAACGCAGGGCCTTCAGTTTCACTTCGGCTTCGTCTCTGAGTCCCCCGTATTCTTTGATACGGTTATCGTTCTCGGAGATTTTTCTCTCGGTGGAAGCTATCTGCTCCCTGTACGAACTTGTCTGGTTTTCCAGTCCCTTTATCTCCGCCTCGTAAGCGGATTTGTCACTGGAGAATTTCGTTACTTCCATATTCAGTTCAGATTGCCTGTTTCTGATTTTTTGAAGTTCGGTGTAAAGATCGGAGGGTGCGATCTCCTTGAGTCGGTTTCTCGTGTTTTCTCTTTCTTCCTTCAGCTTTTCGAGTTCGTCCGACAGTCCGGCGTATTTTCTTTCTGCTTCGGCTACTTCGGCATCCCGCTTTCCGGATTCTTCCTTTTTCTCCCTGAGCTCCTGTTCCTTGGCTTGTTTGCTCTTCAGGAGTTCGGCTATGCGGGCGTTCAGTCCGCCGATGGCCGATTGCTGTTCGGCTCCCGATGTGGCGGCTTTATGCATCGCGTTGTCCAATTCAAGGATTTCCGCACGGATTTCGGCTAATTTCCCTCTGAGTTTTGACATGGCGTCATTTGCCGCTCCCAGTTTGGCTCCGACTTCTTCCAATTCGGATTCGGAAGAGGAACCGAACCTCATGGCGGCGTTCTTTCGGATTGTGCCCCCGACCATGGCGCCGGAAGCTTCAATGAGTTCACCCTGCATGGTGACCATTCTGAGACCGCCCATAAGCGAACGTGCGACGGACAAGTCTTTCATAACCAGAGTGTCGCCCATGACATACCAGAACACATTCTGATAAATCGGGTCGAAGTTCAGAAGATCTATTGCGTATCCTTCGGAAGATTCCAAAGCCATGATTGCTTTGGCCCTCGGTCTTCCCCCCATCATCTTGGTGAGGGGCAGGAAAGTTACCCTTCCGAGATTGTTCTTTTTCAAGAAACTTATGGCCTCTGCGGCCACCTCGTCGTTTTCGACAACAACGGCACGCATCTTTCCGCCGGCGGCTATGGACACCGCCGTTTCGTATTCGGGATCTACGGAAGCAAGTTCCTGAACAGTTCCGTGAATGCCGTTCATCGCCCTCTTGTCCCTGAGAGCCATGATCGCGGATATTGCATCATCTCCCTGATTGTATCTTTCGGATACTTTCTTTTCAGCGGAAAGCTCTCCGTATCGTATATCGAGCCGGCGGATTGCCTCGTTCAGTTCCCTTTCCTGCTTTTCCAATTCCTGTTCTTCTTTCTTTGCTTCCAGAACTCTGTTGGAATATTCCTGAATGGATGGGCCGGCTTCTTTTTTGACCTGTTCGAGATTCCATTTGGCATCTCCGATTTCGAATGAAAGTGATTTGATCGATTCCTCAAGAGTTGCCAGTGTCACAGCTCCGTCTTCCGCTCTGGTTTCCAAGGTGGAGATTTTGATATTGGCCTCGTTCACTTCTTCGCTCTTTTTCTCTATTTCCCCTTCCAATCCGTTCAGTTTTTCCTGAAGTTCGGCATGTTCTCCGCCGGATTCGGAAAGTCTTTTGTTGATTTCGGATTCTTCATTTTTAAGAACGGACAATTCGGAATCGGCGTTCTCTAGGCCGATGCTGACTTCGGAAAGAAGTGTTTTTGTGTTGGTTACGGTATTTGTGTTCTCGTCGATGTACTCTTCAAGCTGTTCGATGTGCAGGTTTCTGCCGTCGTTGTCTTCTTCGGCCGAAGAGATGCGGTCGATGTAAGTGGCCCTGTCGATTTTGGCCTTCTCTATTTCCTGTTTGAGTTCGGCGTATTCGGGGCCGACCTTTTCCAATATTTCGGCCTCCTTCTCTCTGATGGCGGATTCGTTCTCGCCGTACTGAAGAGCCACCGACTCTTTCTTTTCTTTGAGATTTTCGATTTCATCTCTGAGTTTTTGAATCTGAAGATTATAGCTTTCCAGATTGGAAGTGCTGATCTGAAGGCGTCTGTGGAGAAGCTGAACCTTGGACATTTCCAGATTCTTCTGTGCTTCGAGATATTTTTTGGCATCCTCCTTGTCCTTTTCCAGTTGTTCCAATTGGATTTCCAACTCGCCTATGACTATGTTGATTCTGTCCAGATTCGTTTCGGCTTCCCCTTTCTCGCCGGCGGCTCTGTCTATATCGGCGTCATAACTCGCGATTCCCGATATTCCGTCTATGATCCGCCTTCGGTCCAAAACTCCCATGGAGACTATCCGGGTCACGTCCCCCTGCTGAACGAGATTGTAGCCGTCGGCGCTTATTCTGGCCTTGGTGAGAAGGTTGTCAAAATCCGACATGGTTGCTTTGCGGTCGTTTATGTAAAAGTAAGAATAGTAATCCGTACGGGCATCATTGTATCTTACGACGCGTGTCAACCGTACAATGTCGTCATCCCACGGCATCAGCCGATCCTTGTTGTCGAAAACAAGAGTGACGGTCATATTGGAGGCTTTGTTCTTTGAACGTCCGCCGTCGAAAATGAGATCTGTAAGTCTTCCTGCCCTGACCGCTTTGGAACTGCGGGGGCCCAAAACAAAGAGAATTGCATCTGTGATGTTGGATTTCCCGGAACCGTTCGGTCCCGTAATCGCAGTATATCCTTCCATCAAAGGTACGGTGAGCCGTCCCCCGAAGGACTTGAAATTTTCCATTTCAACTTGCTTTAAGTACACTCCATCCCATCCCGGAATTCAGACGCTTGGGTCTTGTTGATTCCCTTCTGTTCTTCTTCTGAACGGTTATAAAGCAACTCAGTGATATTTAAACGCGTTTATACCGTTAATAAAGGCCGGGGGTTTATTTGTCGGATATTACGATGTCGGCAACGGAATCGACCGTGGCCGTGGCCTGTGTTTCCGAACTATCCAGTTGCTCTTTTTCGGTCTCTCCGGATAACACCAGAACCGAACGTATGCCGGCATCTTCCGCCATTTTGATGTCTGTGTACAGTCGGTCTCCGATCATGACCGCTTTGCTTGGGTCGATATTCAGAAAAGCGGACGCCATCTCCAGCATCAGAGGTTTCGGTTTCCCGATGACTTCCGCTTCCTTTCCGGTCAATGAGGTGAGCATGGATATGAACGGCCCTATGTCCACGTCGTACCCTTCTTCGGTGGGACAGAGCATATCGGGATGGGTTGCGATGAATTCCGCTCCGTTCAGAATCATGCGGTAGGCGTTGTTCAGTTTGGCGTAAGTCATCGTCCGATCGAAGGTCAGGAGAACTATGTCGGGGTTCTCGTCCGTCACCCTGATTCCCAGCGAGATCAGTTCTTCTTCGACTTCCGGGGATGCCAGAACATAAACTTCCGAATTGTTCCGTCTTGTTTTTATGAACTCCGCGGCGGCAACCGCGGAAGTGATTACCGAATCTTCGGTGACGGAAAATCCCAGTTTTTTCAGTCTTTGATAATAAAAATTCCGAGTATTCGAGGAATTGTTCGTGATGAATGCGAAGGGGATGTTTGCTTCTTTCAGACGTTGAACGAAATCCGCGGCTCCGTCTATGGGACGGTCTCCCAGGTAAACGGTTCCGTCCATGTCCAAAAGGACTCCTGACACATCACTCCAAAGTTTCAAGTTCCTCCCTCACGATCCGTATAGTTTCTCTCAGTACGATCCGAGCGTTCTTGTTGTAGATGCAGGCTGACGGATGATAAGTGGGGATGAAAGGAATCTCTTTTCCGTTCACGGTTATGGTTGTTCTTCTGTTCACGATGTCGGCCATCTTTCCGTCATAACCCAGAAGATTTTTGCAGGCGGATTTTCCCAAACCTATGATCAAACGTGCCTGAGACAATTCATAATCCAAAAATTTCCTGCAGGCTTCCATTTCTTCATCGGTGGGATCCCTGTTGCCGGGAGGTCTGCACTTCACCGTGTTCGTTATCACCACTCTCGAACGTTGGAGGCCTTCCTCTTCCATATACCCGTCAAGTATCTTTCCGGCTTTTCCGACGAAAGGTATTCCCTGAAGATCTTCTTTCTCGCCGGGGGCTTCCCCCACGAAGACTATGCCCGAACCCGTATCGCCGTGAGGCATCACGATGTTGGTCCTGCCTTCACTGAGGGGGCAGAGATTACAGTCTTCGGGAGGTCTCACTCACGGCCCTCCAACAGCTTGTCGGCGGTTATGAGGGGCGTGAGTTTCACATTAGCGGAAATAAGGTTTTCATCGCCTCCGCTTTGACGGTCTATCACCGAAAACAAATCGGTGACGGTTCCGCCGGCTTCTCGGATCAGCTTTATCGCGGATATTGCGGAACCTGCGGTGGTTATCACGTCTTCCACGACGAGAACGCTGTCGCCTTCTTCCAGATCCCCTTCGATCAGTTTGCCGGTGCCGTGGTCTTTCTTTTCTTTCCGCACCATTATGAAAGGGATTCCGGTTTCCATCGAAACCGCGGTTGCCAATGGTATTGAACCGAGAACCACGCCCGCGATTCTGTCAGGTTTTCTATCAAGTTTTGATACGTTTTCGGCCATCAGTTCCGCGATTAATTTCAGTACTGCGGGGTTTGTGCTGGCTTTCTTGATGTCTATGTAATATGTGCTTTTGGCGCCCGAGGCAAGGGTGAAGTCACCGAACTGCAACGCACCGCATTCTGTCAAAGCATCCGATATCCGGCTCATTCGAATCACCAAGGTTCCTTCTTAAGGCCCATTTTGTATCCGATTATGTTTACCGCCCGGTGCAATCCGAACATGATGAACAGCAGGAACGCCAAGGCCGCAAGATGCCATCCCGCAAAGTATGTTCCGTATACCCAGCTGTAATTGAATACAGCGGTCAACAGGAAAGAACCGAGAACAAAATCGTACTGATCGAGCAAGGGTGCCTTTTTCCCTCTTTCCATGCCCATCCTTCTCTTTATGAAGGCTCCCATGAGATCTCCGAGAACCGCACCGAAAGACAGGGTCGTTATGATTGCGATGCCTTGTTCGAAAGAACCGAATCCCCAATGGTTGACCGGATCGAACGGATGGGAAATTCCTATCAGTGCCAAACCCAAAGCAATACCGGACAGGGCGCCGCCGAACAGACCCCTCCAAGTTTTGCCGTCTCCGAAAATTCTCTTGCCTCTCCATGACCTGCCGAAATCAATTTTGGTTCCTCCGCCGAAAACGACCGCCGCGGAATTCGGCAACATTGCGGGAAGAAAAACCCACACTCCGATCATCATTAATTCTATTACGCCCCGGGCATCCATAACATATCAGAAATCGAAATGGGTGTTCCTTGTTTAATCTTTGCTTACTTTGGGACAATATAGATAATCTATGCGACTAATCAGAACCTATGTTGATTTTGGACACGTCCGCATTCTTTACGATGGATTGGATTCCCGAAGAGGATTTCCTGTGTCCTCCCGGCGTCGTCGACGAATTGAAACGTTACGACGATCCCAGACTCGCTCTGTGGGACGACCGATTGAAAATATCGGACTTTACCGATGAATCCCTGAATAAAGTCCGGGAAGAAGCCCGCAAAACCGGGGATTTGGGACGGTTGTCCGATGTGGATTTGTCCGTGCTTGCATTGGCATTGGATATGAACGGAACAATTCTTTCGGACGATTATTCGATACAGAATGTCGCAAAATCAATGGGTATCCCGTACCGCTCGGTGGGGACCAAAGGAATCGGGAAGAAATTCAAATGGAACTACCGCTGCATAGGATGCGGCAAATGGTACAAAGAACGTCTTGATGATTGTCCCATCTGCGGTTCGGAAATGAAAGCTCACAGAAAGAAATAATCATGGGAAGATGCTCTTGCATCTGACCAGATTCGCCATCCTTCTTTTCCCGAGTATAGACATGCACAAATCGGTTCTGAAGTCGGTTTTGAACGCCAGCGCATCGGCAAGTTTCTTGTTGAACGCGGCGGTTTTCAACGGACCCCCGATAACTCTTCTGAATTCTCTGTCGTAATCCTGCAAAGATCTTCCGTTCAGCACATGATCGGCAACCACGGTACCGCAGATGCGGGCGGATATCATCGCTTGGGGAATTCCTCCCCCGTTGACGGAAGCCACCTGTCCCGCGGCATCCCCCACCAAGGCTCCGTTCTCGGTGACGGTGTTGGAAATGGGCCCTTCGCTGGGAACGTATTTCCCTTTGATTTCTTCGATAACGGTGAAACCCATCTTCTCCGAGAAGTTTTTGAAGTATTCGGTAGGCCTTCCCTGTGAAAATTTAGGTGCGAATCCCACACCGACATTGGCGCATCCCGATTTTGGAATGATCCAACTGTATGCGCCGGGTGCGATACCGCCGAAGAACATTTCTATCACGGGTTCAAAGTCCCCTTCCGCTATCGTTGTGACGGCGGGATAGGGGTTTCTGTTCGCCGGCAATCCCAGTTCCCTGGAAACCCTGGAAGTGGGGCCGTCGGCGCCTATGATGGCTTTGTATTCCACGATGCCGTCATCGGTGACGGCTTTGCCGTCCTCTATCCTCAGAAAACCGCAACCGGTTACAAGTTCGGCTCCGGCATCAACAGCTTTCGATGCGAGATACTGATCGAATCTGTCACGGTCCACCGTGGTTCCAGTAAATGGGAATTCAGTAATTTTCCCTTTGGGCGAATTGAATCTCATCCCTTCGATTTCCCTGGTGATCAGAGAAGACGGGAATTCCATAGTGGTTTCCAAATCTTCGACTTTGGGGAAGCTTCCGAGGGTTTCTTCGATGCTGGGTATAAGTTCCCCGCACCTTACCGGAACTCCGACTTCCTTCCGTCTTTCGATGAGTTTGACAGTGACGCCTTTTTCGGCGGCATAACGTGCGGCAACACTCCCCGCCGGACCTGCACCTACAATGAGTACGTCGACTTTCTCAGTCATGGGAATCACCGGTCCCTTGTGACAATGTAGTCTCCGAGAGATATGAGGGCTTTCTTGTAATCGGAATCTTCGACCGCTTCGAGATAGCCTCTTGCTTCGGTAAGGATTTCCATGGCTTTGTGTCTACATCTCTTTATTGAATCCGTTTCTTTTATCAGTTTGATAATTTTTTCGACGGAATTCATGCTGACATCTTCTTTCTCGAACACGTCTTTGATTTTCTCTCCGTGTTCGGGATCCTGCATTGCATAAATAATCGGAAGAGTGGGTTTTCCTTCTATCAGGTCAAGTCCGACCATCTTTCCGGTGGTGTCCGCATCGCCGATGATGTCCAAAGTGTCATCGATGATCTGGAAAGCTTTTCCCAAACCCATGGCATAATGACCGAAAGCTTCCACGATTTCGAAATCCGCATCGGCCAGGAACGAACCCGATTTTGCCGAGGAGGAAATCAGAGATGCGGTTTTGCCTTCGATGATTTCAAAATAATCTTCTTCGGTCACCGCGGATTTGTTTTCGAATTTTTTCTGAATAAATTCGCCGGAGCTCATTGCCGCGGATGCTTCAACGATGAAGTCCACAATTTCAGGGGCGGCGGCGCCTATGAGGCGGAATCCCATGGCATACATAAAATCCCCGACAATGATCGATTTGCTGATGGAGTATTCTTTGT
>CAZPQO010000022.1:0-7990 GCA_964588745.1 uncultured Methanomassiliicoccales archaeon
TCCTAGCTGAGCTACAGGCCCTTGATAGCTTAAGCTTGCAATCTGTGTTGAATTCGTCATTGTATATAACATCTTGTTTTTTAATAATGAATTCCGCAGATTTGCTTCAGCTAAAGGAGATAAGAATGAGACTATGTTAAATATTTTCTGCATTGGATGGGTTAATGTTTCCGAATGTCGGAATATCTATTATAACGGTAAACCATCGGGATTCTGTCATGGCCGATTTTCTTGAACTTAAGGTAGGCATGGCCCGAAGACAGTCCGAAGCGGGATTCGGAAGGGCCAGATTGGATGTCGCCTCACGCTCGGTTTTGGATTTGGATATAGGCGATGCGATAGAAATCAACGGCCGCAAAAACGTCGTCGCCAAAGTTTTCAAAGGCGAACCCGAAGACGAAGGGAAGGGAATTATCCGCATAGACGGACTCACCCGAACCAACGCCGGGATCGGCGTTGACGATACCGTGAAGATCAAAAAATGCCATCCCCTGCCGGCGAAAAAAATTGTTCTGGCTCCGGACCTGCCTGAGGGGAAAAGCGCGACATACCATGAAAACATGGAATCGGTTATTGCCCGAGACCTTATCGGAAGACCGCTGATCGAAGGACTGAACATTCTTCCTTCCCACGTGGCCATGTTGCTGAACCGCATCACATTCACCGTTGTGGAAACAGTTCCTGCGGGTCCCGTGTGCGTGACCTCCGAAACCGTGATCGAACTGAAGAAAAAGCCTGTGCCCAAGACCGCGGGAACTTCGGTGAAGGGCGTCACGTATGACGACATCGGCGGATTGGACAACGAACTCAAACGGATAAGGGAGTTGGTGGAATTGCCGCTCAAACATCCGGAATTTTTCGACACTCTGGGAATCTCGCCTCCCAACGGAGTTCTGATGTACGGACCTTCGGGAACCGGAAAGACACTGATTGCCCGGGCGGTTGCAAACGAGTCGGGAGCATCGTTTTTCTCTGTGCAGGGGCCTGAAATCCTTGGGTCTTACCTCGGACAGAGCGAAGAAAGACTCCGAGAGATCTTCAAAAAAGCGGCGGAAAGCGCTCCGAGCATTATTTTCCTTGATGAAATCGATTCCATAGCCCCCAACAGGGATTCGGGGACGAGCGGAGTGGAAAGCCGAATCGTCGCCCAGCTTCTGACTCTGATGGACGGTCTGAACGACCGTGACGGCGTAATCGTCATCGGCGCCACAAACCGGGAGAACAGCATCGACCCCGCCCTGAGAAGACCGGGGAGATTCGACAGGGAAATCGAAATAGGCGTTCCGGGACGGGATGCCCGGAAAGAGATACTTGACGTTCACACCAGAAACATGCCGATAGCCGATGATGTGTCCACGGACTATCTTGCGTCCATAACCCAGGGTTTCGTCGGTGCGGATCTTGCCGCACTGTGCAAAGAGGGGGCAATGCAGAGTCTGAGCTCCATGATCGGAGAATTCGATTTGGACAAACCCGTACCTCCCGAAAAGCTTGCAAAGATACGGGTATCTCTGAAAGATTTCACCGAAGCTCTGGCGGATGTGGAACCCAGCGGCATGCGCGAAGTTCTTGTGGACATACCCAAAGTGTCCTGGGCGGACATCGGCGGTTTGAGCGATATCAAAGAAGAAATCAAAAACGGATTCATGCCGGGGGAAAATTCCGAAGCTTTCGGAAGATTGGGAATAATCCCGGGGAAAGGCCTGTTGCTGTACGGTCCTCCGGGAACCGGAAAGACAATGATTGCCAAAGCCGTCGCCAACGAGTCGGGAGCCAATTTCATTTCGATCAGCGGACCCGAATTCCTCAGCAAATGGGTGGGGGAAACCGAACGTACGATAAGACAAATCTTCAAACGCGCAAAGCAGATGGCGCCGTGCATTGTGTTTTTCGATGAATTGGATTCCATCGCCCCGCGGAGAGGCGGGGGGCGGGACAGTCTTGAGGGAGCGGTTGCCCAATTGCTCACGTCAATGGACGGAATCGAATCCATGGGCAACGTCACCGTGATGGGGGCCACCAACCGTCCCGATATGATAGATCCGGCTTTGCTCAGACCCGGAAGGTTCGACAAGATGGTATTGGTGGGTAAACCGGATTTGAAAAGCAGACTCAGGATTTTGGAAATTCATACCCGGAACATGCCGTTGATCGGAATCGATCTGATGGATATCGCATCGGAAACCGACGGTTACGTGGGTGCGGATCTTGCCGCACTTTGCAGAGAGGCGGGAATGGCGGCGTACAAGGAAAACCCCGACGCCGAATTTATCAGCGAAATTCATTTCAGAACCGCGATGAACACCGTGAAGCCTTCCGTTAATCCGGAAACCTTCAAGAGCTACGAGAACATAGGCAAAGAAATGAAGAAGAGAAAGGACGGATGGGACGGCATTCCGTTCTACGGGTGATAAAATGAACATGAAATTCTTTTCGAAAGAACTTGTGGGAAGTGTTGTGGAGAACATATCGGGAAACACCGTCGGTGTTTTGGACGACATAGTTTTGGACACCGTCGGGGGACGCATCAAGTACCTGCTGATCAGACCTACGGGATCCATAATCAACAAATCCGCAAAGGTCGACGAATACGGCCGTCTCGTGGTGGAAACCGGACGTATCCGTTTGGAAGGGGACAAGATCGTAATCAACTGATGTTTTTCGTCATGTAGGGGCGCTGAAGCCCGAATCCCAATTTTCTGTAAAATCCTCTGTCGCCCGGACCGCAGGTCACCCTGAAAAGAGATGCGCCGGATTCCGAAGCGATCCTTTCAGCTTCTTTCATCATCAAAACGTCATATCCTTTGTCATGCCATGAATCCGCGTCCGTGGGGGAAGACATGGTTCCTGAAACTTTCACTTCCCTCACCGATGCGATGTCGCCGTCGATTCTCAGTCTCAGATAACTTATCACCGAATCCCCGTGTTCGAAACTTATGAAAAATTCTTTTCCGCGGGATGCTTCATACTCGAAAACCTTCAGAACCGCCTCTTCCGGTCCGACGGGATCGATGCCGGTGTGACCGACTTCACGGCATCTCAGACAATTGCACGTCATGCCGTTTTCCTTCATGCGGTCTCTGACAATCTGACGGAGATTGCTTTTCATTATCCCCGCGGCGATTTCCGTGGTGGGGATATCTCGCTGAATTCTTTGGATTCTTACATATTTCGGAACCGAGGTTTTCATTCCGGACAGAAGTTCCGTGGCGGTTTCCGTATCATAGGGTTCGTAATCTCCGACGGCCCACATGTCGTAAAGACGGGTTCCGGGAATTACCAATGTTGTGTAAAATTTGAACGAGTCCGGACGGAAATCGGAATCCGAAAATATCCGTCTGAAAGATTCCTTGTCCTTTTCCGGATTTGAGCCGGGGAGTCCGGGCATCAAATGGTAACCCACGGGAAGACCGGATGTTTTTCCCATACGGGTGGCATCGATGATGTCCTGAATGTCATGACCGCGGTTGACGGATTCCAGTATTCCGTCGTCAAGGATCTGCACCCCGAGTTCGATTCTGGTGGCTCCGAGTTTCATGACGTTTTCGGCTTCTTCCTCATCGAAAGAGTCCGGACGGGTTTCCACCGCCAGAGCGACGCACTTGTGTTCGGCGTGTTCGTTGAGGTCCTTGGCGGTTTCCAGATCCGGGGAATCTTCTTCGTTCATGGCATCGAAACATCTTCTCACGAACCATTCCTGATAATCCCAATCTCTGCAGGTGAAAGTTCCGCCCATCACAATCAGATCTATTTTCGAAGTGTCGTGACCTATCGCCGTCAGCTGTTCGATTCTGTCCCTTACCTGAAGGTAAGGGTCATAATCGTTTCTGCCGGCCCTTCTGGCAGCAGGTTCTTTTCCGGTGTAGGACTGAGGGGAATTGTTGTCCACGCCTCCAGGGCAGAATGTGCATTTGCCGTGAGGACAGGGGTGAGGCGAGGACATGACCGCCACAACGGCGGTGCCGCTGGCGGTTCTCATGGGTTTTTTGATAAGCAAAGGCAAAAGCAGATTTCTGTCTTCATCCGCGACTTCCGCCAGAATTTCGGAATTGGAAGGAACTCTTTTGAGTCCCAGCTCCCCGCAGAGCTTGATTTTTCTGTCCTGTATTCCTCCGCGGGTGCGTATTTCACCGTCTTTCACCGCTGCGATGAGACGGGCGGCCAACTCGGGTACTTTCATCCGTAGTAAATGTCCTTGGGGGATTCCGGTCCCGCCGCCGGCGCCTGTTGCACAAGTCTCATGAGGGAAACCGAAGCGGATGGGACGTATACTTTTCCCCCTTCGTCCCTAAGAACCAAAGCGGTCTCCGAACCTATCATGACATAACCGAGAAAGGTTCCGGTGATATCGTCACCGTCAACGGTAATCGTGTAAACCGCACCGGGTTTCAATTCATGATTTTTATCCTCAATCACCGTCTTCCCTCCGTTTGTCGGACAAACTCTGAAGATGGGAAACAGTGCTTCTGTAATTATCCATTGCCATTTTCACGTTGGCTTCGGTAAAGTTCCATGCTTTGGACAAATCCCCGTATCTCAGACGGTATCCTTTTCTGGACTGGCCTTCGAATTCCGTGTCCACCCCTTCCATCAGATCCAGGGATTTCAGTTTGTTTATGTGTCTGTAAATTGTGGGTTTGGAAGTATCCAACAGAATCGCCAACTCGTCCACGGTCCAGGGTTTGTTCGGATTGGCCATGAAAAAATCCATGAACAATCTGTACGGAACGCTCTCTTTTATGCTGATAGCGGAAGTTTTCGGATCGTATCCTTTCGGAATATAACCGATATCCGTCAAAAAAGTCTCCGCAACGATTTCCAAATCCGGAACGGAATTCATAGGGGTGTTGCTGACAACCTGCAAACTGAACATATTATCGCCTGAGCTTGATAAAGTAAAGATGGTATTTTAATTTTTCAAATAACATCTTCCAAACGTTCGATGGCTTTGATTATGCTGACGGTGGGAATGACCCTTGAAACGGGAATTGTCAGTATCTTTTCCACGGTGGGTGCGACAATGGGCGCGCATACGACGGCCAGGGCTCCGTCCCTTTCGGCCCTTACCGCCGCAATGATTGCGTCTTCAACGGTGTTTACCGGATATTCTCTGAGAATTACGGTTCTTCCGCTGACTACCGCCGTTTGGGGCATTACGTCCATGGATACGTTGGAAGCTATCACCGCTATGAAGGGTTCATCGGCGGAGCTCGTGAGTTCGCGGAGAGCTTTGATCACCCTCCTCACGGTACGTATATTCGGCTCCCGTCTTTCTTCCAGTACTTTGTACATGGTTGACGGCGAAAGACCGGACAGCTCGCAGAATTCGCTCAGGGGCATTTCCAACTCGTCATCGAGCATGGAACGGAGAGCTTTCTGAAACCCCCCCTCTTCCCTGAGCATTCCGGCTATCAGGTCCTCCACTGTCATTTGACGCCCTTCAGGAAATCCGCCGCGGCCAATCCCGCGGTGCAGCCCTGACCTACGGCTCTCGCGACCTGCCAAGGTTTACCGATAACATCTCCGCAGGCGAAGAGTCCGGGTATTTTTGTGGCGCATTTCTCATCGACTTTTATGGTGTCGTCTATTTCGGGCATGAGATCCATATCCATGACCAAATCGGCGGCGGACTTGGCACCCAATTCTATGAACACTCCGCTCAGCGGAAGTTCTGTGCCGTCTTTGAGAACCAGAGACTTGACTCCGGCATCGTCCCCGCGGATTTCCGCGGCAGGCGAATTTTTCATGACCACTCCCGCCAACCTTGCCCGTTCGACCAGGCTCTTGACGGCTTTCGGCTTCTCGGTGATCCAATACACATTGGATGCGTATTTGGACATGAGTTCCGCGGACAGAGCGGCTTCGGTTTCGTCACCAATCACGGCGACGGTGGCGCCTTTGTAGAAACTGCAGTCACAGACGGAACAGTAGCTGACGCCTTTGCCGATGAATTCCTTCTCTCCGGGAATTCCCAGTTTTACTCTGGAAATTCCGGTGGCGACGATGACCGCTTTCGCGACATAGTTCTTGCCTCCTTCGGCGGATATGTAGAATTTCTTATCCTTCCTTCCGGCGGAGATGACGTTTTCTTCGACGAAGACCGCTCCGGATTCCTTGATCTGTTCGATTCCCGTTTCCAGCAATTCAGAACCTTTGACGGCTCCGGTTATGCCGAAGTAATTCACTATATCGGCGTTGTACATTGCGGAATTGACAAGTTTACCTATAAGAACGGTGGAAACTTTCTTTCTGGACGCATGGATTGCGGCCTGAATTCCCGCGGGTCCCGCGCCGATCACCAATACATCTATTTTCGTTTCAGGCATCGCTTACGGCCTCTATGATATCGCCCTTGGGCTTGAGACCGACGAGTGTCTTGACGAGGTTTCCGTCCTTGAAAACCAGCATAGTGGGTATGGCGTTAATGTTGAACCTTACCGCGATGGCTTGATTCTCATCGGTATTCAGCTTTGCGACGGCGAAGTTGTGACCTTCAGAAGCAATTTCCTCTATTATGGGGGCCAATCTGACGCAGGGTCCGCACCAGGGGGCCCAACAGTCAATCAGTACCTTGTTGTTGTTCTCGATAAATTCATCGAAATTCGATTCATTGAGTTCGGTTACCATATTTTGCCTCTCCCCGTTATAGGCGGATTAAATAAATAACTTACACTATAACAAACCCCGATGTTAGAAACAATTTCGAACATAAAGGGGCTCGAGATATACTCCCCGAAGGGGATTTTCGTCGGAGTGGTGGATGAAGTGATTATAGATTTGTCCACGATGAAGGCTTCCGGACTTTTTGTAGAGAACCCCAATCCTGTGTTGGTTGAAGACAATATTTCGATATCCGTTCCCTTTTCGTGGATCGGGGGCATCGGAGATGTTGTTGTGCTCAAAGCCTTCCCGAATCGCGTCGCCGCCTCGGCGGCTCCCCCAAGGGAGCGCACCCGATGATTTGGATTATCAGGTCCAAATCGAAACCTACCATTTCCGACAATTCTTTGTGAAGTTCCATTACGCGATTCGCCCCGTCAATAGCGTTTTTCGCCATTAATTTTTCAACGGGAACGCGGTGGGAAACGACTTCGGAATCACTTACGAGATTGTCTGCCTGAGCCACGATTTTCTGTTCGATGGTTCTGGGACAATAATCTCCGAGGGGCAGGTCGAAAGCGGCTATGTCTTCCTCGCCCAGGCCCGCACCGGTGTGCCTTCTGATGATTTCCGACACATCTTTCGGGATGCCCAATTCCTCGGCCATCTCCGCGCCTATCACCGCATGTCGGATCGTATTGTCCCTGGCTCTTCCGAGATCGTGAAGAAGGGCCCCGGCAACAACCAATTCCCGGTTCACGTTCGGTATTCTTGCGGCAATAACGTCGGCCACCAGTTTGACTGTGCGGCTGTGATGGATTATCCTGGGAGAACATCCCGCTTCTTTGAGAATTGCTATGCATTCCTTTTCATCAGGAATTGTTGACAATGGTCTTCCCCCTTTCGTTCGGCACCACGGTCATCTTTCCCTCTCTGTCGGAGTAGAGGGAATTCCCTCCGGTGTATGCATACAGGAATATTGCCAAAGCGGATATCTCGGAGTGCGGTTGGTTTCCCACCGAGACGTTGAAATCCGCAAGCTTGTAGATGTCGGCGGGAACTTTCTCTGCGCCGATCACAATCATCATGTCTTTATCCCTGGGTATTTTTGGCAGCGCTTCGTCCATTCTCTGTCCGTACATTGTCAAATGGACCACGGTGCCGTCAAAATCTTTCAATTTTTCTTTCCATTTCACGCCGGTCTTGATTTCAAAATTACCGCCGAAACGGTCCGCCACATCGGCGATTCCTTCTTCGAGTCCGGGATCTTTGGCATCCACATACATGGCGACCGCTCCGAGAACTCTTGACGACAGTGCCGCATGAGTGGTCACCCGTTTGTCCCTGGCAGGTCTGTGACCTATTCTCATTATCCGTATTTCGGACATGG
>CAZPQO010000023.1:0-7832 GCA_964588745.1 uncultured Methanomassiliicoccales archaeon
TCCCAAGTGGCTTCAGAAAGGTTCCGGCAGAATACAGTAAAACCATTTCGGGAGGTTCTCCTCCCGTAATTTTTCTTTTTTTAGAAATTTTCAAAATATTCTGACAAAACTGCGTTTGTTCAGTGAATGTAAAAATGGGGAAAAGGTTTGGGCTAGACGCTTATTCCTCAATTGCGGAGGAAGGACACTCATCGACGCAAAGACCGCATTCGATGCATTTGTCTGCATCAATGACTGCGACGTCATCGACGGTGATTGCCCCTTCGGGACATACGTCTTCGCATGCACCGCAGGCGGTGCATTCGGATTCAATAACGGATACCATCTTTGATAACCTCTTTCCACGGATATACGAACTCCTTTAAAACCGTGACTGTCAGCCATCCGTTCCGAATCATTCAATTCTCGGGAAAACCGTTAAAAGGATATATTGGGGACAGGCCATCAATGTTCATGGAACGGAAACCAAAGGATTATCATCGGTTCGGAGACCCCAGAGGCGCCGAAGGCCGGGAAACGCTGGAATCCATGAACGAGAATCACAGGGAACTGAGCCAATGGGCAATGTCCCTGCTCCCGCCCATGAATCCGGAAAAGATTTTGGACGTGGGATGCGGAGGCGGAATGCAACTTTTCATGCTGGGTTCCGAATTTCCCGACGCCCTTCTTTACGGAGCGGATATATCCGAAGACGCGGTGAATTTCGCCTTGGGCGTAAACAGAGAAAAAGTCGAAAAGGGAATGTGTACCGTTGCGGTCGCTCCCGCCGAGAAATTGCCGTTTTCCGACGGTATGTTCGATCTGGTTTCCGCTTTTGAAACATATTTCTTTTGGACGGGCCTGAAAGAAGGAATTTCCGAAGCCTACAGGGTGTTGGCTCCGGGAGGAATCTTCACGATAATTTCCGAACAGTATCCTCATCCCGATTTCGATGAAAGAAACGCCGAAGTGACCGAAAGGACCGGACTCACGTTGGTTGAAAACAAGGAAATGGCTTCCCTGTTGGAAGATGCGGGATTCGTTACGGAATACGTTACGGTACCCGAAAAGAATTGGGTCTGCTTCATAGCCGAAAAATAAAAATTCGAACAGCCTCAATAGGGTTTGAATCAAATGACCAATCAAATGCCGGAAAAGAAAAAGGAGTGGAGAAGCGAACATCTCCGCACGGTCTGCGCCTTCGCCAACACTTACGGCGGCAGACTTTCCGTTGGCCATCCGGGAAATTTCACTTCTGAAGAAGCCAGAAAACTCTCGGGAAAAATTTACGACGAAATCTCCGGAACATTTGACATTTATCCATACATCAGAACGGTGGAAACGGGAAAGGCCGCATACGTTACGATGGAAATCAAACCCAGTCCCGAACCGATAAGTTACAACGGAGTCTATTACCGTCGGGTCGGAAAGGAAGATGTCGGATTGGCGGGGGAGGAATTGGAGAATTTCATTCTTTTCAGGGACCGGAGGGCAAGATTGGGATTGCCGGTGCCAGAAGCCGAATACGGCGGTTTGGACGATGCCGCGATAAAATCCTTCTGCAAAATGGCCGAAATGCCCGAAGGTCCGAAGGAAGAACTCATGACTGAACTGAACCTGGTCCGCAACGGTTCGCTGAACGGATTCGCAGTCATAATGTTCCATAAAAATCCGTCAAGGTTTGTTCTCGCCGCAGATATCCGAATCGGTCGTTTTTCACCGTCGGGAACCATGGATGACATGGATTTGATTTCAGGTCCCGTTTTCTTCCATCCTTCGAAAACCATGGAGCTGCTGTCCGGGAAATACAACGTAGGCTGCGAATATCCCCTTGAAGCATTGAACGAAGCGATCGTCAATGCGGTGGCCCATAAAGATTACTCCACGGGAGACCCGATAAGAATCCGGATAAACGACAACAGTATTTCCATATCCAATCCCGGGGGTTTGGACAAGGAATGTCTGGTAAAAGGATTCGAACGGATATCCAAACCCGCCAATCCCGTTCTTTCGGATTTGTTTTTCAAAGCCGGCAAAATGAAACTCATGGGAACCGGAATTCCCGAAATGAAGTCCGCATGCACCGAATTCGGTTTGTTCCCTCCCGTTATCGAAGCCACCCGGGAAGATTTCAAAATCACTTTCTATCAGTCATTGGACAGTCATACCGACGACGAAGAACTGTCGGGAAAGACTTTGGCCCATGAAAATGACAAATCTTATGCGAGTTTATCGGAAAACGTTGACGGCGGAGCACTCCGCGCTTCCGGAACCGGAAGACCCTCCATGCTGCCGGCGGAAGGCACCGGAGATTCCGCTTCCAAGAAATGACCGTCCGCGCACATACCGTTCACCGATCGTCAAACCGCAACTGTCTTACCCGAGACATCGTCTTCAAACTCCCGTCTAAAACCGATTGCGGTCACAGGATGCGGTTATGTGTCCGCAATAAAACCCGAATAGCCGATTTAACACGGTCAACATCTTTAATACGATTCGACACGATGTCATCAATCGATGTTACTGTGTTATTCGGGTACCGGAAATTCCTATTCTGCATGCAAGACGATTCAGGGTGCTTTGGGAGGGGACATAGGCGACATTGCCCGAAGGGTCAACAACAATGATTTCACCGTTCAGCTGAAATTCAATGAACCCTTGGGATTCGTCTTTCCCGTTTACTGCGGAAATCTTCCCGCCGCCGTAAGGACCTTTGTGGAAAACATGGAAATCGACAATGACGGACAGCATTACATTTACACGGTGTTCACATGCAGTTCCGGTTGCACTTTCGCACCCGAGGAAATGTCTTCCGCTTTGGAAAGATCGGGGCTGATGTTGGATGCTTACTTCACCCTGTTGATGCCCAACAATGCGCTGATGCACATGGAACCCGAAGATACGTACACAATCGAACACAAACTCGAAGCGGCGGAAACCGAACTTGACGCAATCATCGAAGACATCAGGGAAAGAAGAACCGGCGCCATACGTCCGGTGGTGGGGAAATACGATCCCTCGGACAAGAAAAAGTGGAAAGACAGATACGAAGCTTCCCGAACAACCGACAACTTCTCAGTTACGGAATTTTGCGGCGGTTGCGGATTCTGCGAAAATTTCTGTCCCGAAGACATAATCAAGATTAAAAACGGCAAAGCCACCTGGATCAAGGACACCTGCAGTCTGTGTATGGGATGTCTTAATCTTTGTCCGTACACATCCATAACTTATGACGGGAACAGACCTCTCGGAAGATACTACAACGACGTGTTCTATCCGAAATCCGCAGGAATTCCCATGTCCATCGAAACCGGGCGGGACAAAGACTGAATTTAAGTATTCCGTAACTCTAACACAATCCGTCATCCGAGAAGGTGCGAAACATGGCGTTCAAGAACAGTAAAAACATACCCGGAGGTCCCGGGAACAAAGAAGGCAGAAGATTCGAAACAATACAGCTTCACGCCGGACAGGAGTCTCCGGATCCGGCCACCGGCGCAAGAGCCGTGCCGATTTACCTGACGACATCCTATGTTTTCGACGGATGCGACGATGCCGCCGATATCTTCATGCTCAGAAAACCCGGAAACATTTACGGAAGGCTGACCAACGATACTCAGGCGGCTTTTGAGAAAAGAATCGCCGCCCTTGAGGGAGGAAGCGACGCGTTGGCTCTGGCTTCCGGAGCCGCGGCTATTACTTATACGGTTCAGAATCTCGCATCCGCAGGAGACAACATAGTTTCGGCAACCACTCTTTACGGCGGAACCTACAATTATTTCTCGCACACGATGCCCCACTGCGGCATAACGGCGAAGTTCGTGGATCCGACGGAGAAAGATTATCTCAAAAAATTCGACGAAGCCATAGATGGCAAAACAAAGTGTGTTTTCGTGGAAACCATCGGAAACCCCAATGCCAACCTGATTGACATCGATGCCTTGGCGGAGGTGGCCCACAAACACGGAATTCCCTTGGTCGTGGACAATACCTTTGCTACGCCCTACCTTTTCAGACCTTTGGAACACGGTGCCGACATAGTTGTGGAAAGCGCCACCAAATTCATCGGAGGACACGGAACCGTGCTGGGAGGTGTCGTCATAGAGTCGGGAAAATTCGATTACGCCAACGGTAAATTCCCCGGATTCTCCGAACCGGATCCGAGCTACAACGGAATGAAATTTGCATACGATGCTCCCGAATCCCCGTTCTGCACAAGAATGAGGGCAATCCTTCTGAGGGATACGGGAGCATGCATATCACCGGTCAACGCTTTTGTTCTTCTCCAGGGATTGGAAACCCTTTCGCTGAGAGTCGAAAGACAGGTGGAGAACACCGTGAAGGTTATCGAGTTCCTGAGCAAACATCCTAAAACCGAAGGCGTCAACCACCCTATGCTGAAAGACAATCCCGGCAATGAACTGTATAACAGATACTTCCCCCGCGGTGCAGGATCCATATTCACTTTCGACGTGAAAGGCGGAAAGGAGGGTGCAAAAACTTTCGCGGAAAGTCTGAAAATATTCTCCTTGCTTGCCAACGTTGCGGATGTGAAATCTTTGGTGATCCATCCCGCGAGCACGACCCATTCCCAACTGTCCGAAAAGGAACTGACCGAACAGGGAATAAGGGGTTCGACGGTAAGGCTGTCCATAGGATGCGAACACATCGACGACATACTGGCGGATCTGTCTCAGGCTTTGGACAAAGTCTGATTCGGAGGCCGGAGACATCTGGTAACACGAATTTAATATTGGATACATAACCCAACTATTGAATATATGTAAGCCATCATTTGCTCCGATGTCAGAAGATATCAGAATGTCCCCTGTATTTCTTGCACCCGCCGACAGGAAAATAACTGTGTTCGGAGGGGGCAAAGTCGCACTGCGGAAATGCAGACATTTTCAGGGGTTTGAAATCAAAGTCGTGGCGGAGGAAATACTGCCCGAAATAAGGGAATTGGCCGATTCGTGCGTAGAAACCACAATCACCGAAGCCAATGCAGGGGAGCTGATGGAAGGTGCGGACATCGTTCTTGCGTCCACAAGTTCCAAAGAACTGAATTTTATGATTAGGGACATAGCCAAAGAAAAGAGAATCCCCGTCAACTCTGCCCACGGCGGAGGCGATGTGCTGATACCGTCCACACTGAGAAGGGGAGGATTCACAATCACAGTTTCTTCGGAAGGGCGGGCTCCCGCCTTTCCGCCCTACGTAATCCGGGAAATCGACAATCATCTCGACGACGGATATGAAAGGATGCTTGAACTTTTGGTGAAACTCAGACCGGAAGTGATGGGAAAGATTTCCGAACAGCCCGAGAGAGCAAGAATACTTGCGGAAATTCTTGAAAACGAAGATATATGGAATATGCTCCGTTCCGGTGAAACCGACAAGGCATACCAACGGGCAATCAAAGAAGGAGGGCTGGAATGATAGTCAGTCTTCACGCAACCCATGAATCCGCCGACGGAACCGAAAGTCTTCACGATATAGTCCCCAAACTCGGAGAAGGAATAGAGGAAATGGTTTCCGGAATATCGGCAATCAGGGAACATGTCGTGATAAGCACCTGCAACCGTTTTGAAATTTACACAGCCACCGACGACAACAAAAAAGTCCGCGAGGCCTTCACGGAAATGATCAAAGAACTTTTCCCATACGACAAGAGGAAAATCACTTACGTTCTCGAAGACTCTTCGAGCATCGGACATCTTTTCAGAGTGGTCTGCGGATTGGACTCCCTGATTGTGGGAGAAAACGAAATCCAGCATCAGGTCAAAGTCTCTTATTCCGAATCCAGGAAAAAAGGCAATGTGGGAAAGATTCTTTCCCACTTCTTCAACCGCGCTTTGTCGGTGGGAAAACGCGTCAGATCGGAAACCGCGCTGAACAAAGGCGCCGTATCCGTGGGTTCAGCCGCCGTGGAATTGGCCACAAGAAAACTTGGAACACTTGACGGAAAGAACATCACAATTCTGGGTGCCGGGGACACTGCAACGGTCATAGCCAAAAATCTTTTGGGAAAATCCCCCAATACGGTTTTCGTTTCGAACAGAACTTTCGAAAGGGCCAAGGAACTCGCATCCGCCCTAGGAGGAATCGCCATACCCATGAGTCACAGGATAGACGCGATGGAAAACAGCGATTTGGTTCTGGTGGCCACTTCAGCGCCTCACCCCGTCGTCAGGCACGAACATGTGACCGAACTGATGGAAAGACGTCCGGACAAAAAGTTGCTGATAATCGATGTGTCCCTTCCGAGAAACGTTGCGGACGACGTTGCCGAAATCCCCAATGTGGAATTGGACAACATAGACTCTCTGGAACGGATAGCGATGGAGAACGCCAACAAACGCAGGAAAGAAGTTTACGAAGCCGAAAGAATCGTGAACGAAGAGTTGGAACGCATCGGCAGGGAACAAAGGGAGCAGGATGCGAACGAAGTAATCCGCAACATCGGCATCAAACTGTCCGAAATCAGGGAAGCGGAATTGAAATTCGCCATAACCCGTTCGAAGACAACGGATCCCGAAAAGGTCATGGACGACCTTTCGAGAGCACTGATAAATAAAATAACCGCAGAGGTTTACAGTAACCTCAGAGAAGCGTCGAGAAACGGCCACAAAGATATGTGTCTGAGCATAGCCGAACTTTTCGGAGTTGAAGATAACAATGTACCCGAATATACGTATGAGAAGGTTGAGGAAGAACAAAAAGATGAGGAATCTGCTGTCTGAGACGAGACTTCATCCTGACGATTTGATTTTACCCCTGTTTTTTGACGAAAGGCTGTCCGATATCAAAACCACGGAGTCCATGCCCGGAGTCAAAACATTCCCGCTTAAAGGATACGGGGATATCGGAAACGGCATCGAAAGTTCCGGTGTAAGTTCGGTTCTCCTCTTCGGAATACCCGGCAGGAAAGATTCCGTCGGAACCGAAGCCTTCAACGACGACGGCGTCGTTCAAAAGGCGATTTCCGGATTGAAAGAAAATTCAGATCTTTTGGTCATTGCCGATCTGTGTCTGTGTGAATACACCGATCACGGACACTGCGGCGTTCTCGGCAAAGACGGTTGGATTTTAAACGACGAAACTTTGGAACTTTACGGTAAGACTGCGGTGTCCCAGGCAGCCGCCGGAGCAGACATCATTGCCCCAAGCGGAATGATGGACGGGCAGATTGCGGCAATAAGGCAGGCTTTGGATGACGGGGGATTCAAAGACATCCCGATTATGGCTTACAGCGCCAAATTCTTCAGCTCATATTACGGACCCTTCAGGGACGTGGCCTGTTCGTCTCCCGGTTCGGGGGACAGGGCAGGATATCAGATGCCCTGCGGAAACCGCAGGGAAGCCATGAGAGAAATCGAATCGGACGTGGCCGAAGGCGCGGACATGATAATGGTGAAACCCGCCGGACCGTATCTCGATATAATCAGGGATGCCGCCAACTCCTTCGACCTTCCCCTGGCGGCCTATCAGGTATCCGGGGAGTATGCGGCGATCAAGGCCGCGGCCGCAAACGGATGGATAGACGGTGACACGGCAATGATGGAATCCTTACTGGGCATCAAACGTGCCGGCGCCGACATGATAATAACTTATTACGCGGAAGAAGCGGCAAGGAAATTGATTTTATGACATATTCTTCTGAATTATACGACAGAGCATTGAAAAAGAGTCCCGGCGGAGTTTCAAGTCCGGTCAGGGCATACAAACCGAATCCCCTGTTCATAGAAAGTGCTAAAGGAAGCAAAATACGCGATGCGGACGGAAAGGAATACATCGATTACTGTCTCGCTTACGGTCCAATGATCGGGGGACACTCAAACGACTGCGTTCTG
>CAZPQO010000024.1:0-7824 GCA_964588745.1 uncultured Methanomassiliicoccales archaeon
TTCACTATGAAAGAACTATGCCCCCTGGACTACAGATACGGCCACGAGGACATGATGTCCATATTTTATGCCGATAGCCGTCTCCAGTATCAGATGGATGTCGAGGCTGCACTTGCAAAAGCCCATGCTTCCTTGGGTACGATTCCGGCAGAAGATGCCGAAGAAATATGCAGGATATCTTCCTTGAAATTTGTAAAACCCGAAAGAGTGAAAGAAATCGAGGCCGAAACCAGACATGATCTTATGGCTATGGTAAAGGCGATGACGGAACAGTGTTCCGGAGATGCGGGTAAATATATTCACTTGGGCGCCACATCAAACGATATCGTGGATACCGCCACTGCACTTCAGATAAAGGACGCATTGGACGTCATAGATGAAAACGTAGACACTTTGATTTACACATTCGCCAAATTGGCCAAACGCGAAAGGGACACTCTCGAAGTTGGGAGGACACATGCCCAGTTTGCGATTCCCATTACCTTCGGATTCAAAATTTCGGGATATATTGCCGAAATGCTCAGACACAGAGACCGTCTCGGAGAAGTGAGGCCGAGAGCCTGTGCGGGAAAAATGGCCGGAGCCGTCGGCACCGGAGCCGCGTTGGGGAACAATTTCTTCAAGATTCAGGAAACCGTCATGGAAAATCTCGGTCTTGAATACGAACCTGCCGCAACCCAGGTTGTCGGCAGGGACAGATACACCGAATTAATCTGTCTGATGGCAAACATCGCAACTTCTTTGGAACGCTACTGCACGGAAGTAAGAAATCTGCAGAGATCTGAACTTGCCGAAGTTTCCGAAGCCTTTGACGAGAAGAAACAGGTCGGAAGTTCCACCATGGCCCATAAACGCAATCCCATAAACTCCGAGAATGTGTGCGGACTCGCAAGAATCCTCAGAGGATTCGTGACGCCCACCTTCGAATGTCAGGTATTGTGGCATGAGAGGGATCTTTCCAATTCATCTTCCGAACGTTTCACTTTGCCCCACGTCTTCGCGCTTCTGGACGAAATGCTGAGAAAAACAAATTACATTTTCGACGGAATGATTGTTCACGCCGATAACATGCTCAGAAATATCGAGCTTTCCAAAGGTCTGATTATGGCCGAACCCGTCATGATGAAACTTACCGAAAAAGGAATGGGGAGACAGGACGCTCACGAAGTACTGCGCAAAGCATCCATGACGGCAATCGAAGAAGACCGTCAGCTCAGGGATATTTTGCTTGAAGCGGAAGAATTGAAAGGTGTTTTGACCTCGGATGAAATCATTGAGGTCATGGATCCCGCAGGTTATACCGGAGATTCCGGCGAAATAACCGACCGTATGGTCGCCGCCGCCGAGAAAGCTTTGGGAAGAAAGGTGTGAATATGTCCGAAAGAAAGTTCAAACTCAAACTGTCGGCGATATTCGGAACGATAGTCGGAGTTGTGGTTTTCTCAATATTCTACTATCTGGACCCTGCGCTGAAGTATCTGCTGATCATACCTTTCGGAACCCTGATGGGTTGGGGATATACCTATTCCGTCAAGGATTCCGATTTGGATTTTGATGACGGCTCCGATAAAGACTGATCAGAGTTTCTTTCCCGCATTCTCACCGGGGGAGACATAGTATATGTCTTCCACAACGAGTTTAAGGAGAGTCTTTGCGGGGTAGGTTTCTTTCTTTTCGTGAGCGAAATCCACAGCGAACTGATAGTCTTCCCCGGAATCTTCGACGGTAACGGAACATTTGACCTGGTAGCTTTGTTTGAAACCCTGTTCCCAAATGTAGAATGAGGCTTTTGGGTTCTCACGGACGTTCTTGAGTGATTTGTCCATGTAGTTGTCAATAACCCATATGTTTCCGTCCCTTCCTTCGAAAAGGAACCCTATGGGAACAACATTCGGAATTCCGTCTTTGGAAGCGGTAGCGAAAGGGAAAATCCTTTGTTTTTCCATTGCTTCCTGCACTTCTTTGCTCATGCCTTTTATAGCCATGAGTGCAAAGAAGGATTGCAGAGATAATATTATTGCGTCAACGGATGGACGCTGTTTCGGCAGCGTTTATCGACAGGCCTCTTGCTTCGTCCGTTCCTGCTATGAGACGGACATCGAATCTGTCATCGATCCTCTCCAATGAAAGAACTTCCTCGGGTGTCATGTGGGAATATCCCGTACTCGGAATGTGTCTTTTGGCAATATTGCAGGCGTTTTCCATTTCGTTGATGGTTGGCCTTCTGTACTCCTGCCCCGGAACGGGTATGTAACCCATGATGTGGAATTTGTTCACGCCGATGGAATTCAAGAATTCGGCGGTAAGCTCTATCTGATCTGTGTCAACATAATCCGGAATGAAGATGATATTCGCGGAAATGTCCATACCTCTGCCGACGGCAGCTTCTACCTCTCCGTAAATCTTCTCTTTCGGAAGACCGGTCAGGTGCAGGTGAACGTCCTCATACCAGGCTTTGAGCCCGACATTTGCGGAGTCGATGTTTTCCAACGAGAGATTGCAACCGTTGGTGTGTCCCAACGAAGTTGTGGCTCCGAGAACTTCTTTGGCGAATTTCAGGACACGGGGGAGATCTTTGGATACCGTAGGCTCCCCGCCCATGAAATTGACCCTGGAAGGCATTACCGAAAGAAGGGCGTTCTCGACTTCCTCGGGAGTGAGGAACGATTCGGGTCGGGGATAGACCAACCCGGGCCTTCCCGCGGGACCGCTGCGTAATTTGTAGCTGCATATGGGGCATTTGAACGTACACCCATAATTGCGCACAGTTGCAAAATCGTGCTTCTCGTTATACGTCACATTGTAGAACGCCATGAAATCAGAAAGAGAAATTACGCGGCAAGTACTTGAATGTTATTACCGAGATACGAATCGTGTTACTCTGATAATACATTCTTGTTATTCTTGTGCGGTGACCGCATACCACCTATCAACAACAAAAAAGAGTCTTTTTTCCTTATTCAGCAAATGGTTTATATCCTACGTAAGAATCACAGATTCAAATGGGCAAGTAGATCAGCCCGGCAGATCGCTTCGTTCGCAACGAAGAAGTCGCGAGTTCGAATCTCGCCTTGTCCACCATTACCCTCATCCAGCAGTTCGTTGTCGGAAGTCAATGAACCCGTCCAGATCAGTTATTTGTTGGCGATTGTTTTCAGATATTCCGCTATGGATTCCAACGCTTCCACTTCCCGTTCTCTGAGAAGCATTTCGCTTTCCTTCATGGTTAAAAATCTGTCATAGAACTCTGTGTCCGAAATCATGAATCTTCTCATTTTGTCACGCTCTGTATTAGCGATATGAGTATCACGTTATGAATACGCATCGGTATGAACAAAAAATCAGCTCAATTTCAAAAAAAATCAATCCGTAAAGCACAGTTTTTTAAACTTGAAATTGACTTCATCCTATGATCTGTGCCGTCGCAATAACCGGTTATTTGGCGCACAGATCTCTTTCCGTTCCATTGTATTTTTTATTTTAGATGGTCATTTTCATATGTCCGTGCGAATCCGTTTGAATATCAATGTCTATATACTCTGATATCAAATCTATATATTCTATAAATATCAGTTTTAAATATATGTAGGCTAATATAGTGTCAGAAGTTGTGTGCGGTTTCGGCCGGGTATTCGGTCAAGGGCCTCACAGGGAGTGAGGGACGGATGCGTTTTCACACCTTCTCGGCCTCATGGCTGTTTTACCATTCTTTGATTTCAGAGTCCTTTCGATCAACAACAATACCCGTTGCTGAAAAATAACAATTTCCGATTCGGAATCCTGTTTTGTAATTTGAAAGGAAAAAAAAATGTCCCCTTTCGGGGACAAAAAAGGTTTTGGTTTGTCTCGCTCAGAATCCGTAGTTTGCCTTGTGGAACATCGGGACGTCCTTGTATTTCTCAAGGCACATCTCAACGAAAGCATCCTCGTTGTCCGGAAGCGCTTCAAACTGCTTGATGCAGTCTTCCAAAACAGTGAGCTGCTTCCTGGTAAGGAGCAGTTCCTTGGACTTGTATCCTCTGAGGATTATGTTGGCTGCGGTCTCACCGGCGGCCTTCGCACGGAGATAAAGATTGTCACCGTTTTCAGTGATTGCTTTACCGATTTCGAATGCGTGGTCGTAAGCGAGAATGTATGCCTCAGGCCCTCTGATTCTGTCCGCGTTCATGTACAGGTCCCTAAGGACTTTGTCCTGCTTGAACTGGATAGAGGTGTTCATCAGCATAACTTCGTTTCCGAGGGTTGCAAGCCAGCACTGTACCGAGGAACCTCCGAATTCGGGGTGGTATTCCACGGACTCGTTGGACCAAAGGTCGCAGGTGGAGGCCATCAGGTTGCTCTGGATGTCGCAGTGTGCGCAGTGACACTGTTTTCCTTCCTGAGATGTTGGGTTGCCCCCAATCGCTTTGCATATGGGTCCTTCGTAACCGCAGTCCTTGTCGGGTCCGACGGCACCGCATTCCCAAGCAACAACGGTTCTTGCGGCCGAGATTGCCCTGGTGATTGCGGAGAAGGTCCTCTGAACATCGTTGTCCAAGTAGCCGCCCGCCATGAACATGGAGGTGTTGGCTCCGGAGCAGTTTGTGTCTCCTCCGGGGATAACGTTGTTCTTCTTGCATATGTCGACGAATTCAGGCCAGATGTAGGTCATGTCGAGAGATCCGAGATAACCGACTCCGAAAAGGAAAGCTACGATGTCACCGTTGGTGATAGCAAAGTCTGCCATTTCTTTTCCGCCGATGGATTCGACGGAGAACACATCTGCACCGTTTTCACAGGCAATTTCAGCGGATTCGAAAAGCATTTCGGGTCCGCCGTTGACTTTGTCCTGACCGACGCGCATACCGTTGTCGGTGTCACGCTTGTCGGGTACGGTGTGTCTGACTGCGGTGTTGATGCCGTATTCCTCGTGGTATCTTTCTACGATTTCCCTCTGTCCTTCGACGACGGGTACCGAGATTCTCGCTTCACTCATCTGTGAAACCCATTCGGTTTCAAGCTGAAGGTCGGGAAGTCCGATGGAGATTGCCCTGTCGAGAGCGTCTTTGCTGATGTAATCAACGTATTCTCTCCTGAGGGTCTCAGGTTCCTTTTCAGTTCCGGGGCGGGGTGCGTAGTTGATTTCGGTTATGACCTTGCCTGCGCCCAATTTTATTCCGTATCCGTAGGATATGGGGCTTTTGGCGCGACCGAAAATGAGATCGTCGGCGTTGTCATAAGCCATTTTGGTGTATCTGTTGACTGCCATTTTATTCACCTCTAACGATGTTGTCCCATTCTTCCCTTACTTTCTTCCAGTCGTAACCGGACAGAAGTTTCTCTGCGATGAGCGGGGTCTGTGATGCTTTGTCAGAATAGATTCCCAAGTCGTAAGAGTTGGAATAATCTCTGTTCACTGCACCGCCACAGCCCATGAGAGGGGTGTTGAGTCCCTTCTTTACCAATTCGGCGGCAATTCTCGGGAATGCGGACATAGTGGTTGTCATCAATGCGGTTCCGGAAACGAACAGGGGTTTGACTTCCACGGTCTTGGCGACAACGTCGTCGACGGGAACATCTTTGCCCATGTCAATAACTTCATAACCGGCGGCGCGGGTCATTATGACTGCAATGTTCTTTCCGATGTCGTGCACGTCACCTTCGGCGGTGTGCATAATCACATCGGCTTTCATCTTCATCTTTCCGCCTTCGAGGTTCTTCTCGGCAAGGGCGGTTCCGACTTCCATGGCCTTGGCGGCCATCATGATCTCGGGCAGGTAGTAAACGTGTTCCGCGTAAAGCTTGGAAACGATTTCCATACCTGCAACCAATCCCTCGTTGATGACATCGAGGGGATCTCTCTCTTTCAAAGCTTCTGTGACGGTCGGGACAACAGTCTTCAACCTCATGTACAGAACTTCTTCAGCAACCCTTCTGAAAACAGGGTCTTTGGGTAACAGACTTTTGGCTCTTTCCTCAGGGGTGATTTCGACCTGAAGGTCGATGTCATACCTCTTGAGGATCATGCCGTAGTCAACACCTTTGTTGCTTAGCATTTTTTGTCTCTCCGGGGTTTGAGCCCCAACGTGGGAATAAATGACGATATTAATACTTATTTAGGATGTATGATATATCCATCAAAAAGTTAAGTAGTGTTATTATGGGGATTCCTAATTTAATCAAAAACTTGACGATTTTTTTTTGAGTTTCATTTCATGACCGGTAATCCAGTATGATTTTTTTCACCGTTCCGATCGGAATCAGATTTGAGTTTTCAAATATCTTCGACAATACACAAATGGCGCAAATAATATTATTAAGGACTGTTTTGAAAAATAATTCATATATTATAATTGCGTATACAGTTTTTTGTAAATTTATGAAATAATTACCATTGAGGAAAGGGAAGACATAGTTTTCATAAGGGTGTTATGAACCCACAGAAGAAATGAAAGCGCCGCGGTTAAACGCCGGCGGAGCCGTGAATTCTCCGTATTGAAAAGCGGAATATTTGCCGTTGTGATGGAGTATACGGCGTTAGTAAATGCATAAATACCGTCCTAGCAGTACGGGCCGTATGTATGTTTATATCATGGGCGGATTCCTGGGCAGCGGCAAAACCAGCCTGATGCTGGACCTGACATCCATGTACATCGACAGAGGAAAAAAGGTTGCCCTTCTTGTCAACGAATCCGGAGATATCGGAGTTGACGGAACCACAATGAAACGGGAAGGATACGATGCGGTCGAGATGCCCAACGGATGCATATGCTGCACACTTGCAAGCTCTCTTCAGAACGGCTTGAGAAACATCGCCCAAGACATAAAACCGGACGTTATTTTGATTGAGCCCACAGGCTTGGCCTTGCCCCATAGGGTGAAGGAACTTGTGCGCGTCGCAATGATTGATGAAGAAGAAACTTTGATTATCGGCATATCCGACGTTCAGAGATTTGACGACCTCATTAAGAAAAAAGTTGACTTCTTCAAAAGACAAATGCACGGATCCGATTTTGTTCTGATCAACAAAGCCGATCTCGCGACCCCGGAAAAACTTGCGGAGGTCACCAACTGGTTCACTTACGAATATCCCGACAAACCTGTTTATGCCATATCGGTCAAAGAAGGAATAAACATGGACAAAGTCCACGAGTTGATGAAATGACGAATAACAACAATGCGGAATTCAATGAGAATTCCATGGACTACGCCGGCGGCGTAGCCGTCGGAGCGACAGGATACATAACCAATTTCAACGCTGACGCCCAGGCGAGAATCGCTAACGCGATGACCGAGATTGCAAAATGGGTTGACGGGGAAGCAGGAGTTTTTCTCGGCCATATCAAATGCGGGATATACCTGGAAGACGGAACCGGGATTACGTTAAACATAACCAATCTTGAAAACGGCATAGAAACTCACGGAATTTTGGAGCCTACGGAAAAAGTCGGATTCAGTATCCTGTGCGCGGTGCTTGATGTCGACAAACACGAATTGGAACACGCATTGTCCCATGCCCTTGAAGACACGTTTTTGGATATTGAACTCATCGAGGGAGGTCATCACCACGATCATGATCACGCACATGACCATGACCACGGCCATGACGATCATAAACACGACCACGGTCAGAATCATCACTGCGGTTGCGGCGACGGTTGCAAATGCAAAGGGCACCGTCACTGATTGTGTCTTGAACTTTAAAAAAAATAATTGTCCCCTTTCGGGGACTAAGTGTTTTTTTCCGCTCCGTTCAGAATCCGTAGTTGGCCTTGTGGAACATCGGGACATCCTTGTATTTCTCAAGGCACATCTCAACGAAAGCATCCTCGTTGTCCGGAAGCG
>CAZPQO010000025.1:0-7821 GCA_964588745.1 uncultured Methanomassiliicoccales archaeon
GCGACAGCAAATCGGGATAAATCTCAAAATGATAATTTTTAATCCCGTTCCTGTTATTCTCAGGTTTTGGTGCATTCTTGATAATAAAGCTGAATATTTCATGTGAACGACTCTTCGAGGCATTGAAGGTTCTGCAGTTTTCACTAGATGTGCTTTGAAATTTCTTACATAAGAAGCAGGTTCGCTTCATTGCCGTCGACTTTCCCCCTAAGCGCGCCCATGACCGGCCCCATCAAAGGTCCGATGGCTGCCATACCCCGCTCACGGACGAAATCTTCGCGTTCTTTGACTATGGATGCGATGATGTCCGCGGCTTCCGAACTGTCCATAGAAACAAGACCCAGTTTCTCCGGCGCTTCGGAGGGCTCGGTGCCCTTCGCCACTTCCTTCATTATTTCCGGCAAAGCTTCTTTGGCGAATCTGTTTTCGTCCAGCATCCCGAATATTTCCGTCATGGCTTCATCGGTTATTTCGGAAACGGGGATGCCTTCGCGTTCCAGTTCGTTGTATGTGTTGGTCAGGGCGGCGGCGACATTCTGGGACAAATCCCGGTATTTGCCGGCGAGCATCTCGAACAGATTGTTGTTGTCTTCCCTTATCAGCTGACGGGCCTGCTGATCGTTGATTCCGTATTGTGCGATTAATCTCTTCTCAACCTCTTCGGGAAACTCCGGCATAGATTCTTTGATTGCGGCCATCTTATCTTCCGTTATGACCGTGGACGGAACATCGGTTTCCGGATACATCCTCTCCGCGCCGGGCAAAGGCCGCGAATATCTGGATTTACCTTCGGACAACGGATCCCTGGTTTCTTCGGGAACTCCGTTCAAAGCTTCGTTCGCGCGTTCGGCGGCGGCCTTTATGGCGGCGAAGGCGGTTTTCTTCGGTGCGGCACATATTGCGAAGGCATCCTGCTCCCCGGTAAGGTTCAGATGTTGTTTCAGTGCGTCGACATATTCCTGTTCGATGCCGTAATTGGGCAGTTCGTCGGAGTGGAATATTCCTCTTACACCGTGAACCATCGCATATTGGGCCATTTCCGAACCCAGCCTGAGTTTTCCTTCATCTCCGTTCAGCACTCCCGCAAATCCGGGAAGCTTTATCGCCATGATTGCGCCTTTGCTTCCGACGGCGGAAGAAATAATCTTTGACGGACAGTCTTTGAAGACTTCCGTTACGTCAATCGGCTCCGCGGGAACGGGTTTCACATTCCTGTTTTTAAGAATCTCTTTGATTTTCAGAAGCATCTTCTGTCGGTTTACCTCGTTTCTGACGAAATCCGGCAACAACCTCAGTTCCTGAACCCCTTTGATTTCTATTCTGGCACCGCCAGGAATGGATATGTTGAGATCTTCCCTGATGGTTCCGATTCCCCTCTTGACCATTTTGGTTGCACGCAGAAGGGAACCGAGACGCAGAGCCACTTCCATGACCTCTTCGGGAGTCCTCATATCGGGACCGGTGGCGACTTCTATCAACGGGAAACCCAAACGGTCCAATCTGTACGTGACTTCGTTTCCCCGGGTTTCCATCTTCCTTGCCGCGTCTTCTTCGAGACATACGGACAGAATCGATATCTTCCTGCCGTTGACTTCCACCTCTCCGCCGGTGGATATCAGCGACGAACGCTGGTACCCTCCGGAATTTGAACCGTCGATGACGATTTTTCTCATGGTGTGGATTTCGTCGACGGTATCGGCACCCAGCATTGCGGAATAGGTCAGTGCGGTATCCAAAGCCTCCTGATTGAGAGCGTGGGGGGGTTCTTCGTCCAAATCCACCAGACAGGACGAATCGCAGCACTGGTACCTGAAACTCATATGTCTTTCGTGCTGAGCCAACGCCGCACGGTCAATTTCACCGGTTTCGCTTACGGTGGGCCTCAGTTTCCTGAAATAATTGCCGTAACCCTCGTCGTGAAGTGTGGTGTCGCAGGAACAGTACAGCTTCTTAGTGTCGAGTTGCTGATGGATTTCTATGCCGCACATCATTTCGTAATCTTCCATCATAACACCCTCCTGTCTCCGGCTTCGCCGGCAAAGGGAACGGTCATAAGCTCCGATATATCCTCATTCTTGCAATTGGCCAGCAACCACATCAATTTCACATAAGCCGTTTCGGGAAGCATATCCCCGGCGGGAATTGCGCCGGCTTTCAGTATCTCCCTTCCCGTTCCGTAAATGTTGAGATTCACCGTACCTTCCAAACATTGGGTGGTCATCACCACCGGAATGCAGGCATCCGTGGCTTTGCGGATCAACGGGACCATTTCCTTTGTTACATGTCCCAAGCCTGTTCCGGCCAACACGACACCTTTGCTTTTCATGATGACATCTTCGAAGACTTCGGGCCTCATTCCGGGGAAGCAGTGAAGCAATACGCAATTTTCTTCCATTTCCGTATCGATTTTGACTTTTCCTTCCGAAACCGGTTTCCCCTCCGCGGCATACTCTATGTTTCCTTCCAGATTGATGCGCGCGACGGGACGTACATTCATGCTGCGGAAAGCATCACGGCGGGAAGAATGCATCTTCCTCACTCTTGTTCCCCTGTGGATGACGAAAGAATCGTCCTCAATGGTTTCGTGCATCGCAACGAACACCCCCGCTCTCTTTCCTTCGGCGCAGAATCTGGCGCCCGCGATCAGATTGCCGGTGGCATCGGTGGATGGACGGTCGGAAGATCTCTGGGCTCCGACCAAAACCACCGGTTTCGGAACATCTCCCAGCATAAACGACAATGCCGCCGCGGTATAGCCCATGGTATCCGTACCGTGAGCGATCAACACGCCGTCCGCCCCGTTGTTCAGTTCCTCGGCAACGGCCATGGCGATTTTCTTCCAATGTTCCGCGTTCATGTCGTCGGAGTACATTGAGAAAAGAGTTCTGGCATTCATGTTTGCGATATCTCTTATTTCAGGAACCAAATCGAGTACTTCCTCGCCGGACATTGCGGGTTCGACCTGTCCCGTGCGGTAATCTATTCTGGAAGCGATGGTTCCTCCCGTGCCGATAAGGGTCAGATTTTTCAGACCTTTTTTCGGAGGCACGGTTTCCGTTTCGGTTACGGTTCTGACGGGTTTCTCCAAAACTTCGATTACTGCGTCGGATTTTATTCTGATTCCCACGTTGTAACCGCTGTCGAGTTTCAGCACCAATATGTCGGAGTGACCGGTGTCTTGGCGGGGCATCATAAGCCCCGTGTATGTACGGCCTCCGGTCTTCACGGAGAGTTTGCACCCTTCCGCGGCATTGACGGATGCCAGAAGTTTAGATAATGATTCGGAATAGCTCATTTGAACAACCCCCCATCTTACTTCGTCTTTATGATTATTTCCGCTTTTCTGCGGTTAGTATTATTACGGGAAGCGATGTTCATGTTTCATGCACTTCATACAAGTTGGCATGGAATTCGATGTTCTGAAGGAGAATTCCAAGTTGGCTCATAAAAATTACCGTCTGCTGAAGGAACACAACATCAGGTCCGTTGACTTCATGGGATCCATCGGCGCGGGCAAAACATCGCTGATTATCAAATTGGCCGAGAAACTCAGGGACAAAGGCGTCCGGGTACTGGCTATTGCCGGAGACGTTGTCGGTGACGATGACTTCGCAAGGATGGAAGCATCCGGAATGGATGTGGTAAACTGCAACACCGGTCACGAATGTCACCTTGACTCGAATCTCATAACCAAAGCTTTGGAGAAAGTCGATCTGAACGATTATGATGTGTTGTTCATCGAGAACGTCGGTAACCTCGTCTGTCCCGCGGATTTCCCCCTGGGAACCGACTACAGGGTTGCGGTCATATCCACAACCGAAGGCGACGACATGGTGAGAAAACACCACAGCATCTTCATCCATTCGGACTTGGCGATTCTCAACAAAATGGATATTGCCGACGCGGTGGGAGTGAATCCCGATGTCATCGCCGAGGATTACAGCAAACTCACGGGCGGTTTGAAAGAGATATACAAATGCAGCGTCAGAACCGACGAAGGCGTCGATGAAATACTGGCCGCCATGAAACTTTGAGGTGTTTCCGATGAAAGTTCTTACTATCGGAGGCGGCGGAAGGGAATGTGCCGCCGTGGAAGCTTTCTGCAAAGCCGGGTCTGAAGTGTATGCCGTGATGAAGAACGGCAATCCCGGCATAATCCGCATGGCGAAGGAGTTCATCTATTCCGATGAGGGAGATGTGGAAAGAATCGTCGGATTCGCAAAGAAGAGCAAAGTGGAATTGGCTTTCGTCGGTCCCGAGGCTCCTTTGGAGAAGGG
This sequence comes from uncultured Methanomassiliicoccales archaeon, assembly GCA_964588745.1. Classification (GTDB taxonomy): domain Archaea; phylum Thermoplasmatota; class Thermoplasmata; order Methanomassiliicoccales; family Methanomethylophilaceae; genus VadinCA11. Next base: position 4,278 of record CAZPQO010000025.1, read on the forward strand.
AGTCGTCGACGCGTTGGAAGAAGCCGGAATACCCTGTGCTTCACCCACCAAGGCCGCGGCACGCATCGAGACATCGAAATCCTTCATGAGAGATTTGGTGCACAGATACGGCGTGGACGGAAATTTGGGATATGCGGCTTTCGACAGTGCCGACGGCATTGAGGAATACATCAAAGCCCTGGATTACGAAGTTGTAGTCAAACCCATCGGACTGACCGGCGGAAAGGGCGTCAAAGTCGAAGGAGAACATCTCCACTCTCTGAAAGACATAATGGAATACGTCCACGAAATTTTCGATCAGGACATCGGCAAAGCCGGAGTCATCATAGAAGAGAAAGCCGTCGGTGAAGAATTCACTCAGATGGTTTTCTGCGACGGCAAAACCATTGCGCCGATGCCTATCGTTCAGGATCACAAAAGAGCTTACGAAGGGGACGTGGGACCGAACACCGGCGGAATGGGTTCCTACTCGGACGGGAACCACCTGTTGCCTTTCGTAAACAAAAAAGACAGAGAAGATTCTTTGAACATACTGAAGCAAATCGTCAAAGCCATGCATGATGAGGGCTGTCCGTACCGCGGCGCGATGTACGGTCAGTTCATGCTGACCAAAAACGGTCCGAAGATTATCGAGATCAATGCAAGGTTCGGAGACCCGGAAGCGATGAACGTTCTTCCGATACTTGAAGACAATTTTGAGAAAATCTGCAACGATATGGCTCACGGGACTTTGTCCGAAAACGTGAAGTTCGCCAACAAAGCCACAGTATGCAAATATGTCGTGCCCAAGGGATACGGAACCGTTCCCGAAGCCGGACATGAAATCACCGTCAACGAAGAAGGAATCCGTGAATCGGGTTCAGTAATGTACTATGCCAACGTGGACATCGCGGACCGCAAAATCGTGACGGGGACTTCCCGTTCCATCGGAATGGTCGGTATCGACGATACATTGGAAAAAGCGGATTGGAACTGTGAGGCCGCGTTGAAATTCGTATTCAGCAACGGCATTACCGTCAGGCATGACATCGGCACCCGCGAGCTTATTCAGCGCAGGGTCGACCACATGAACGAGATCCGCGGAGATGACTGAACTCGCCGTAAAAATCGCCTACATAGGCGAGGGATTCCACGGTTCGCAGCGACAGCCCGGACTGAGGACGGTCGAAAGTGAGATTCTCAGAAACCTCATTACCGTTTACGGCACGGATGACATGGATTTCTCATTGAAACTGGCGAGTCGGACGGACAAGGGGGTCAACGCCCTGGGAAATGTTGCCGTGTTCAATGCCGGCGACAAAGACCCCGACGGACTCCTGAAAGCCCTCAACGGAATTTCTTGGGGGATCTTTTACCGCTCCCACGCTTACGTGCCGGAAGATTTCAGACCCCGGTATGCCCATATGCGGAACTACCGTTACATCATGCCCGCCGAAGGCATAGATATCAAACGGGCCGAGAAATGCGCTTCTTTGTTTTTGGGGGAACACGACTTCTCCCGCTTCTGCAAATATGACGGGAAACCGACGATGAACAACATCGTATCTTCCGAAATAAGAATCGAGGACGGTTTTCTGATTTATGACTGCGGCGCAAGATTCTTTCTGTGGCAGCAGGTAAGGAGAATGGCCTCCGCAATCGCCATGGTGGGAATGAACCGTGCTGATTACGGCGACGTGACAAACGCGTTGAACGGTGAAGACATTCACCTCGGAACCTTGAGCGGGGATGCGTTGACCCTTATGGATGTGGAATACAAAAATATCGATTTTCGAAAACCCGTCAGAACAATGTTCGAGAAGAAAGTCGGCGGAGAAAGATGCAGAAACAAAGTGCACAGTCTGTTTTTCGCTTCCCTTTAAACCTGTGATGAGATACGTTAAGCATGGAAGGGCTTGAGAATACGGTTGCCGCAGTTGCGGAGAAATTTGCCGAAGCCGAGGAAAACAGAGAGAAGGCGATACGTCTGTCCCGCAAAATCACAAGAAGTTCCAAAAAGGTGATTCATTCGGTCCATGACGGTGAAATCGACACCGACGAGATGGAAGATATGAAAAAATCCGTAAAGGAGCTCATGTCCGATATGGATAGAGATCCGGCCCTCATTTACACCGGGCCGGCCGCCGACTCCCTGTCGGAATACGCCGAAGCGATGATTCTCCACAGCCTGTCAATCGGAAACGGAATACCGTCTTTCACGGAATTGTCCATTGACGAACGTTCCTGGGTTCTGGGTTTGGCCGACGTGGTGGGCGAATTGAGAAGAATCATTTTGAGAAAACTCATGGACGGAAATACCGAAGAGGCTTCTTCGGTGTACGGAGACATGGAGGAAATCGTGCATCATCTGCTGATGTTCGACGTTCCTGACGCAATCGTTCCCCTGAGAAGGAAACAGGACATAGCGAGAGGCGTGATCGAAAGAACCCGTTCCGACATAGCCACCGCTGTCGTCATGTCGAAAATATAAAATTCACGGGGTTTCCCCCGTAAATGATGTTTAACGTCTTCCCTTGGGTTTGCCGTAGTTCTTCACGGGTTTGCGCAGGACATAGAGGAGAACGATGGCCAGGATGACAAACAGCACGCCCATGAGTATGGAGGCCCATCGGTACTCATTGTGTCCGATGTAGAATTCGCTTACCTCGATGCTTTCGCCATTTTCCGCGCGAAGCTCATAAGTGTGCCTTCCTTCGCTCAAAGAACCGGTCACCCATTCGTAAGTGACGGTTTTCTTGCCGCCGGGGGCTATTTCACTCACGGTCTGCTCGCTGTCCGCCACAAGTTCTCCGTCAACCCAAAACGCCACGGTGATCGAACTCTTGATATTGCTGTTGTTGATCACTTCCGCCTTTAGGGTTATGGGAACCACGACTTTGACCATGGTCTGACTTACACCCTTCTTCGGACTGTCTTCATCATCGATCTCGTATTCGACGACCAGTCTGTAAGTTCCGGCCGTATCGGGCGCCGTTATTTTGATGTTCTTGGTATCTTCGGCGGAAGTAGAGGTCCAAGTGGACGGTGACACGCCGCCGGCATGCTTATCTCCGTTGGGTTTCAGAAGATAGGCCGTGAACTCCGCATCGGCATTGCCCGTACTGTCCCTGTGGAACACGGATTCGTAATATATCGTGCCCCCGGTTTTTACCACTATTTCGCCTTCGTCTTTTGGGTGTACGTCGAAATAATCAGCGTACGACTCATCGACGGAAACCGCCACGAACATTCCCGACAGCAGGAACAGAAGCACTATGCCCAGCGCAGGCATCACTTTCTTCGTGTGAACACCCCCCTCTTGGAACCTAACCATACTATCAGCACTATCAGAATCACACTCAATACGGTGAACACCCAGAATATGGGTTGCATTTCATTGCCCGTATCGTACACATTGTTTCCTTCGACGGACAAATCCGAACCTAGTCGGATTTCCTTGGGAGTCAGTTTCAGATCGGTTTCCCCGTTGATATTGAAATTCGTAGGGATCCCGTTGACGCTCACATCTATGACGGGGACGTCCGACGGACCGCCTTCGGAATTC
>CAZPQO010000026.1:0-7797 GCA_964588745.1 uncultured Methanomassiliicoccales archaeon
ATCGATAGATTCAGAGAAGAGGCGGATGCGCCCATACTCAATATAAATGAAGGGGCCGAAAACGTGCTTCCCGCCGCAACGTTGGACATCGAGCGGTTCAGTGCCTGATCAGATTCCTCTCGCCACAATCTTTTTCACAAAAGGTTTCGCACCGTCATACATCTCCCTGATGGTTTTGACGGGATACGGTTCTATCTTCCCCGCTTCGGGAGACATTGTGACGCCGGGACGGAACTGTTGGATGCAATAACGATCGGCACCCTTTAGATATCTCGCAATTTCCACAACGTCTTCGACGGACACCGCATCGGGATAGGCGGTTGTTCTGAACTCGTAATCCGCTCCCGATTCTTTGATAATTCTGATACTTTCCTTAATCTTGTCCAAATCCACGTCGGCACCGGAGACGCAATCATACCTTTTTTTATCGAGGGGGGCTTTGACGTCCATGGCGACATAATCTATCATTTTCGCCCCTATCAGGTCGTCCAGAATTTCAGGACGGCTTCCGTTAGTGTCCAATTTGACTCCGAGACCAAGTTTTTTGATTTCTTTCAGAAAGGCATACAGACCGTTTTGCAAAGTGGGTTCTCCGCCGGATATCACGACTCCGTTGAGAAAGTCGCTGTTTTCCCGAATGTATTCCAACACTTCGGCTTTATCTACAGGATCCGCGTTCCCCTTTGCAAGTTCCGGATTATGACAGAACGGACATGAGAAATTACAGCCCGGCGTGAATATCAGACATGCGACCTTTCCGTCCCAATCGGAAAGAGTCGTTTTTATGAATCCGCCTATTTTCATATTCGGCGTATTGTTTCATCCGATAATATCTGTTTGCAGTATGATTAATAAGAACATTACAATACTGCCGCATGACCAAAAAGACTGTCCGTTTTTTCCCCACGGGGAAAGTTGTGGAGTTGGATGACGTTCAAAGAATTGCCAAGGTAGCCGAACAGGTAGGCGTGGAAATAACGTTGCCGTGCAAAGGGAGAGGCCGTTGCGGCCGTTGCGGAGTGTATATTTCCAAAACTCCGGAGGATGGCAGCGAACCGAACCTCATAGGTATGGAAAGGGTACTGGCATGTATGCATGACATTACCGAAGACATAGACATTTTCGTTCCTCTTGACGAGCACGGCCGTATCGTTGCCGGTGAAGATCAAAGGAAAGTTTACGACGGAGAAATCGTGCCGATTGTGAAAGCAAAGGGAAAAACCCAATTGGGACTGGCTGTCGATTTGGGAACCGCCGCAATCGCGGTGAGTATTCTCGACCTGAAAACAGGGTTCGAGCTGTATTCCACCGTAGGGGACAACCCCCAATCCTTCGCAGGTGACGATCTGGAATCCAGAAGGGCGTACGCCGATGAAAAAGGCGGTGACGTTCTGCGGAAGGCGGCCATAGACAGAATCAACGATTTGATGTACACCTTCGTCGGAGATCCCGATACTGTGAAAACCGCAGTGATTTCAGGCAAACCCTATCTTATGGAATCTCTGACCGAAGTCTGCAGTATGACCGGAGGTCCATTTTGTTTGGGGGGATCCGAACTGGGTCTTGACATGGCCGAAGACGCTCCCACGTTCTGCGTGAAAGAACTGTCCGAAGACGTGGGCGGAGATCTGATAGGAGGAATCCTTGCATGCGAAATGGACGGCGCGGAAGAGATGACTCTTCTGATTGACATCGGTTCAACGGTTCAATTGGCTTTGGGACGTAAGGATTCCATTCTCGTATGTTCGTCCGAATCAGGACCGGCTTTGGAAGGAGGAAACGTAACTTTCGGAATGACGCCCTCCATCGGAGCGATAGACAGTATTCAGTTCACCCGAGGACGTGTGGGTTATACAGTCATAGGGGGGACGAAACCCACCGGAATCTGCGGTTCGGGACTTATAGATTTGATAGCGGGAATGTATGCGAACGGAATCATCGACATCGAAGGTAAATTTACCAAAAAAGCAAAAACCTTCAAATCCGAAAACGGAACCGCATACGCGATAACCGACGGTATTTACGTGACGGAAGCTGACATAACCGCCGTAATGAAAGCCAAAGCGGCGGTATGTGCCGGAATTCTGACGTTGCTGAACGAAGCGAAAATCACAATGAACGATATTTCGCGCATCGTTCTGTCAGGAAGTTTCGGAGTGTTCATCAACGTCGACAACGCAATTTCCCTGGGTATGCTGCCTGATATGGATCGGGACCTGTTCAACTTCCTGGGCAATGCTTCAATGACATATGCCAGGAACGCCATGCTTTCCGAAGACATCCGCAATCGGGCGGAAGAGGTCCGCAACATAATCAGGCCCATAAATTTCAGAGAGGGCTCCTATGATGATGAATTCAAATTGGTTTTCCCCATTCCCGAAAACGGCTCCATATTCTCCAAATTGAAGAGGAGGCTGCTCTGAGCCGATGACCATCATTGCGTTGGTAGGCAAAGGCGGAGTGGGAAAAAGTACGATAGCGTCACAAATCGTAAGAAGACTATCGAAAACGGGTACGGTACTCGCCGTTGACGCGGATCCGAATTCCAATCTGTGCGATAAACTGGGTATCGAAGTCAAAGGCTCCATCGGGGAGCTCAGAGATGAGATAATAGCAGATCCCGAAAAAGTTCCCGAAGGATTCAGTAAGCAACAGTATGTGAACGAAAGGGTGGAGAGAGCCATTTCCGAAACCGACTCAATCGACCTTTTGGTGATGGGAAGGCCTGAAGGCGAGGGATGCTACTGTTTCATCAACACCGCACTGAGAGACAGTTTTGTCAAGTTGATACCCGACTACGGATTTACGGTGGTGGACAACGAAGCGGGAATGGAACACATGTCCCGTAAAGTGTTGCCTCACGCAGACGTGTTCCTTTTTATCTCCGACCCTACGGTGACCGGAGTGAAAACCGCAGGAAGACTTTCAGATTTGGCTGAAGATGTGGGTATAGTCATGGACCGAAAAATTCTGATTATAAACAATGTTTCGTCGGAACTTCCCGACCGATTGAATCAAACAGCGGAAGAATCGGGATTTTCCGAGGTAATGACGTTCCCGTACGAAAGATACATCTCAGAATCGGCAATGGAAACCGAAGAGCTCAACGTTCCCGAAGATTCCGAATTCGGTAAAGCAATCACCGAGTTGCTGGAACTCATAGTGTAAGCGGATCCATTTCATTTGAAGGATGGTTCATTTCCGACACCCACGCAATAAGCGATTTATTATCCGCAACAATGTTGCCATCGGAGATTTTGTCATACAATTTGGAGTCTCCGGAGGCTTCACAAGCCCTTTTCAGGGAATCTCCAAGTATGGATTTCAAACGGGAACTCATCCAAGACACCCGTTTCAATCCGCCGTCTCCCTTAAGAAAACTTGGAGACAGAATGTAATGCCTTCCGAGCCCCATGTATCCCGGACGTTGCGAACCCCTTCCGACCATTGCGGATATTTCTGAATACGACATGCCGGAGGGATTATCTTCCGTTTCAGAACGGTCAATAAGTATCACAGAGCGGCGATCTTCCGATACGGTGGCAACAACTTCCATACAGCTGCAGGCGGTCATCGGTGAATCCGCGACGCTGTGGACACAGACTCTTGACGTCGAACCCATGGATGTTTTCGAAACGACATCGTTCACTCCGGACCAGACTCCTTTGACAGAATCGATGCATTCCCCTTTGGAAAACGGCCTCTGTCTGCCGTTCGGATTTATTTCGCTTCCGACTTTGGCATCGATCCAAGTCACCGAACCGCAAACACTCGGACGTTCGGGAGTGATGATGCAGATATGTCCCGGAGCATACGTCTGACATATGGTGCAGGTGTAAAACTCGTTAACGCTTTCGTCGGTAAGTCCAACGATATTGAGGTCTCTGGCAGAGTAGTGTTTTCTTGCTCTATCCAACCCCTCGGAAACTTCGGAAGGCAAGACAGAGAAGGTCACGTCGACGGAATGCACGGCGGAATTGAAATTTTCTTTGATGTCCGATATTATATTATCGCCCAAATCTTTGAATATGATTCCTTTCTTCACGGCGGAATCGCTGATTCTTATCCAGCAGGTATCTCTCTGACCGCTATGCCAGACACCTTCCATGCGACTCAAGGCAAAGTGAATTCTCCTCTCTATGGCCTGTTCCATGACTGATTCGACAGTACCGTAAACCCTGACTTCCAAAGACAGGGGATAATCGCCCCTTTCCGATTCATGGAGATCCTTTCCGATGACGAAAGTTCTGCCGTCCTCGGCATGTTCGTCCTTTCGGACTATTTCGTATGATACCGTATCCTCATCACCGCCGAATTCAAAGAAGGCGTCCGCTTTGCGTACGCGTTCGTTTTCAAAGGAGGAGCCGGAGCGGATTTCACCTCCTCTTTTGAAAGTTATCCCCCGTCCCGCCATGGCTTCGGAGGCAAGATTTTTTCTTCTCCTCTCTGAGAATCGGGGTATTTCGGGAAACGCGGAGCCTGTGACCGTGTACGACCCTGTCGCGGCGACAGAGAATATTGTCAGAACATCTAATACTGTAAGCGCACCGGTATGCACAACAATCAGTTTAGGTCTCTTTTTCAGATATTTGGCTACCGACACTCTGTCGCCGGGCTCAACGTTACCGTGTCTCACTACGGTTCCGGCAAGAAACCCGTTGATTTCCAGAGTCCCTCTTCCTTTGAGTCTGATTGCTTCATAATCGATATCCAGGTTTGAGTAGCCTCCGGCAAGAATCACTTTCAAGCCCTTATCCGAGCAGTATCGGATTTCATCTTTCGATCCGTCAACGGGTTCGCCTATGAACAGCGCCAAACCGGGAACGGTGCCGTCAATAAGGTCCGGCCCCCATTCATCAGTCAAGACATCGAAGATTCTCCCCTTCCCTGAAACAGACGTAAGAATCTCATGAGCCATCGATGCTTCGATTCCCGCGGCAAATCCGCCTTCCAAACCTTCAGGAATAATATCCGAAAACAAATTCGGCACATCCGCAACTTTCAGACATTCAATTCCGGTCCATGTATAAACTGCAGGAATTTTGTCTCCCGCACCTCCAAGCACCGTATCCGCAGGCAAACCGGATATCCGATCCGCGACTTCCTCTATGAGATAAGCGAGACCCTTATTCAGCGCTTCTTCGATACCCTTTTCGGAATCTACGATTCTGTTCAAAACCATATCAGCTGAGCTCGTTCAATCTCTCAAGAGTGAATATGCCGTTTAATTTTTCCAATTCTTTCGGCAGAATTTCTCTGAGGCCCTGTGCGGATGTGTTACTGTGTCCAACATCCGCAACAAGTTCGACAATCATTCTCTGATAACAAATTTTCACTTTACTGAAGACCGAAATCAAGTTGAGATCTTTCTGTGCCAGTAAATCAAAAATCTGTTGAAGGGCACCGGGGTTGTCCGGTACTTCGAACACAAGATTGACAAGATGCGTATTGGGTTTGAAGAAAATAATCGACAACACCCACGATTCCGCATCGGCAACAAGCATGACGTCACGGCCGTTCGCATCGCTGAAGATATCTCCGTATCCCGGAGCCAAATCGAAAGTTCCGTCTTCAAAGGTGCGGGGCTCCGCACGTTTGATTTCTTCTTTAGTGTGGTATTCCGGATCAGCTCTGAACATTCGACCTATTTCCGCAGGCGTTATGGAAATGTGGTCGATGAAAGAAACCGACGGATCTTCCGCGGCCTTTCTTCTTTCTAGTTCCTCCAAAAGTAAATCCGCTTCTCCTGCGAAACTGAGGTCTGCCATCAATTTCCAAATAATCACCGTGTCGGATATGCCATTCAGAGACACGGAATTCAAAATATTTATTTCGCGGTCAGACAGGAATTTAGATGCCTGAGCACTGGATCCCGGGACATCCTTCATGTAGAATGTGATGTAAGTCAGTGTATGGTAATTCTCTTGAGGGAACATGGAAAGAATGATTTCAAAGTCTTTTGGTCCTTCGCCGGTGTATCTGAACAACGTGCTGTAAAAACACCCTCCGTTCATCAAACCCATTGTGTCTGACAACCAGCGATCGATTTCGATTTTAGTACCTTTGACCTTCGTGAATTCCCAAAATTTCATAGGAGACCTTCCGTTTGATTGTTAGCAACAATCATATATTTTTCTTGTTAAAGTATTTCACTGACGTAAGAGGGAGGGTCCAACAAGGATCGTCGTTCGCGGAAGAGATGTCCGCAACGATATTCGGTAAACTTCCAGCATCGTCAAGAGATGAAGCGTAATGTTCCAAAGCTTCGAGGAGCCCCTTTCCGCGAGCTTCCATTCCCGACATGTGCAAGGCTTCGTTCACAAGACCCGAAACCTGTTCCAACAGTTCGCGGGCCTCCAGAAGTTTTTCGACGGATTCCTTCGTATTCATGTTTCATCTCCTTCTGGTAAAGAGATATCTTCCGGGCACGGAAGCTTCGGGCCCCGTGGTGAATTTACACAATTCGCATTTCCTTCCGATTTCAATCGTTCCGCCGTCCAAAGTTCTGTTTTTTATGGAACTTATATGATTCCTGCAAACGGGACAGATATCGGGCAGTTTCTTGCCTTTTGCGGTGTTGTACTCTATGTTCACACGGATGTCGCCTCTGTTGAGCCCTATTCTGCGAATCCGTTCTCCGCTGATTCTGTAGCCTTCGTCAAGAAGGGACAGTTGTTTCCTGACCAATTCGGTCAGCTCCCTTTGAGACCGAACCTGCGGATTTTTATGCATCACTATCAGCAATGCATCCGCGACATCGTTCTCGCTAGGGATTTTATATGCCATTAATACTGGGTATGTTGTCTTATAATATATGTTTTGACGGAAACATTAGGTAGTTTAATTAAGAATAAGTGATTACAGAACCCGAGCGGGGGTAGCCAAGAGGACAACGGCATAGGACTTAAGATCCTAGACTTTAGGGTTTCGTGGGTTCGAATCCCATCCCCCGCACCACACTTTCTCGTTCATCGAACATGTTTTTAAATTATCATCTGTACATTTACAGGCGCAGTCAACTCTTCATAATCGGTAATAACGGACTCCACGTATCCGCCTCATACAAAGGATATTCGACGTATGTGTTCCGCTTTTGTTCCAGAATTTTATAATATATCGTAATCACTTATCCCTCTGGGATTATCTGCCCGGGAGTTTTCCAATGTCGGATAAAGCACAAAAAAGAAAAGAAAACAGAAATGAGTTCAAGGTCGAAATGCTCGAAGCGTTTGCCGCATTGATAACTGCAGCGTTCGGACTTGTAGCGGCTCTTGCCTGGAACGATGCAATCAAAACAACAATCAACAATTTCTTCGACAGCAGTCTCGATGTAACAATGGGGCAGTTCGGTGCACTGTACTTCTACGCCATCATTGTAACGTTCATTGCAGTATTGTTTACAATTTGGATAGCCAGAGCATCCAAGAAAGCCAAGGCTTTCATCATTGATGAAGAGGAAGAGTGAGTACAATTCCCGGTCCTTAAAAGGACCTGAAACTCTTTAATCTAATTTTTTTCCGTTTTAAGACTGTTAAACGGTCGGCATGGTCTAAGGCGAATCCAGTTAAATTCCGATTAAAGCTATATTTATATAATATGATTCAGTAGTTTGCCACGGAGTTATATTCTTGGATAAAGGAAACAAAAGGCCCGATACGGGAGGTCAGGGTACAAAACCGGCCTCAGGTACCGGCGGAAACAGAAGGGCTCCGGCTCCCGGAGGAAACAAACCTTCAGGCGCAAATGTCGGAAGCAAATCCCCTCCTGCAAACGCAGGAAACAGGAGAAGACGCCCGA
>CAZPQO010000027.1:0-7640 GCA_964588745.1 uncultured Methanomassiliicoccales archaeon
GAAGATCGCCGGTTCAAATCCGGCCGGGCCCACTTTCTTCTTCTCCATCTCTTTCGGCAGGTTTTTGCAGTTGATGTGCCAATGTGTTTTTTTGACGGACTTTTTGCCGAATATTGTAACGATAAATCGGAAAGGCTTAATTATAGGCAGACTTGTTCTGCCTCTTATAGATAAAAGGTCGGTAAAAGACCTACTCCGGGGAAGACCTATGTTGGAAATCAAATTAATGGAAAGAAACAAAGTGCCCAGAATGCCGCGTATCGCAAAAGCGCTGACACAGTGTGTGCAATGCGGATATTGTATCGATGTTTGCGAAGCTCACGAGAGAACTCCGTGGGAATCCGTAACAGCCAGAGGCAAAATTTACTATCTCAACCAATTGGACAAAGTCGGTTTCGGCATTGTCGACATGGCGCTCGGAAGGAAGATTTCCGTAAGCCCCGACTTCGTGGACGCGATGTACAAATGTACCGGTTGCGGAAACTGTGAAGCCGTCTGCCACTCCAACATTCACCTTGTGGATCTCTGGGAAGACGTAAGGGCCTGGCTTGTCCAGTACGGATACGGCCCCATGTCCGCTCACAAAGCGATGCACGAAAAAATCAAACAGGTTTACAATCCCTACGGCGAAGATCCCCAGGAAAGAGATGCCTGGTGGCCCAAAGATGTGGAAAAGACCGCTGTCCCCGACGTTCTTTTCTTTGCCGGATGCACCGGATCGTACAGAATGCAAGAACTCGCTTCCGCAGGCGTGACCGTACTTTCCAGAGCCGGAGTCACCGTCGGAACCATGGGTCCCGACGAATGGTGCTGCACCTCGCCCATTATCAGAACCGGAGCAAGAGATTTGAGCCCCGAGTTCTCCAAACACACCGTGGAAACCGCTGACGGCACCGGAGCCAAAGACATGGTCATGACCTGTTCCGGCTGTTACAAAACAATTCTGAACGACGCGGGCAAATACTACGCGAAGACCGGACAGAACGTTTACCACTTCTCACAGTACGTGGAGAATTTGATTTCTGAAAGAAAACTCCCTTTCAACAACGAGTTCAACGTGAAAGCGACATACCACGATCCCTGCCACCTTGGAAGGCATGCAGGCGTTTACGACGCACCCAGGAACGTCATTAACAAAATCAAAGGTATAGAATTCGTCGAAATGTACCGCACCAAAGAATTGTCCAGATGCTGCGGCGCCGGCGGAGGATACAAGAGTCAGTACGGAGACAACGCCATCACGATTGCCGGCGACAGAATCAAAGACGCCGAGGAAGTCGGTGCCGAACTCATCATCACGACCTGCCCCTTCTGTGTTCTCAACCTGAGACAGGGCGCTAAGAAAGTCGGATCCAAAGTCAAGGTCATGGACCTGGCCGAAATTCTGCTTCAGGTCACCGGACCGAAGATCGAGAAGAAGCCCACGGCTGAAGAAGAAGCCGAAGCTATGAAGAAGATTCAGGCCGAGAAAGAGAAACTCCAATCCGAACTGGAAGCAAAACTGGACGAGAAGGCCAGAGCCGAAAGGATCAAGGATGAAAAGGTTGCCAAGATCAAGGCCGAAAGCGACATCGCGAAACTGAAGGCCGAAAGAATGAAAGCCGAAGAAGAGGCCGCAAAGTTCAGAGCCGAAAGAATCAAGGCCGAGGAAGAGGCCGTGAGAATCGATGCAGACATCCTCCCCAAGATCAGAGCGGAAGAGGAAGAGGCCGCAAGAATGGCTCTCGGAAAAGAAAAGGCTGAACCGGTCAAGGAAGAAGCTGTTCCGGAACCTGTTAAGGAAGAAAAAGCCCCCGAACCTGCCGAAGAGGAAGCCGTTTCCGAATCCCCCGAGTGGTTAGAGAAGGAAACCGAAGAGGTTTACATCGATGATTACACCGATTACACCCCCGAAGCCATGGTAAGAAGGGCCGCTTGGAACAAGGGTCTCAGATGCAGAAAAGACTACGGAGAGTTCAAAATCCCCGTGGCCTTCGTCGGAGGCAGAGTGGCCGTGTTCGTCGAACCGGCGGATGCCGACAGGACTCTGGACAACAAGCTCATCTCCAAAGGCTGGACTGTTCTCAGGTACGACGAGAACGAAGTCACGGACGGCTTGAAAGAAGGCGAAGAAATCGATGAAGCCGTCAAGGAAAATCTCAGATCCAAAAAGAGTGCCCGTAAGAGCAAGAAGAAGTAATCCGGATCCGGAAGAAGATGTCCTTTGAAACGCTGAGCCCCGGGCTTACGGACATTCTTCGCAAACGGGGCATCCACGAACCCACTGAACCCCAGGCGGACGCTATTCCGAAAATATCCGCCGGTCAGAACGTTCTGCTGATTGCACCCACCGGGATCGGAAAAACCGAAGCGGCAATCCTCCCCATATTGGACGGGATTCAAAAAAGCGGAGGCAAGGGATTTCAATGCCTTTACATCACACCGCTCAGAGCACTGAACCGGGATATGCTGAAGAGAATCCGGGAGTACGGTGAGGAATCCGGAATTTCCGTAGGAGTCAGACACGGCGACACCTCCCAGAGCGAGCGCACCGCCCAATCGAAAAATCCTCCGAAAATACTGATTACCACTCCGGAGACCATACAGGTTCTTTTCACCGGAAAGGTTCTGAGGGAACATCTCAAAAATATCCGTTGGGTCGTCGTCGACGAAATTCACGAACTTGCGGATAACGAACGCGGTGCGCAGTTGAGTGTCGCGTTGGAACGTTTGGCGGTTCATTCCGGAGAATTTCAGAGAATCGGACTGTCGGCCACCGTGGGAAACGCCGAGCATGTCAAAAACTTCCTGGCGGGAGTCGGACGGGAAATAACCGTATGCAGACACGATACCCACAGGGATTATGACATAACCGTGGAAAGTCCGTTGCCGGATGACGATCCCGTGTTGTTGGACCGGTTGCAGACCGATCCCGAAATGATGGGGGTCATGGTGCACGGACGCCGTCTCATCGAAGAAGGAAAATCCACTTTGTTTTTCGTGAACACCCGGGAAACCGCGGAATGGCTGGCGGCCAGATACCGCCTTTGGGACGAAGACTTTTCGATTTCGGTGCATCACGGTTCCCTCTCCAAAGAAACAAGGATGGAGATGGAGGACAATTTCAAAAACGGAACGCTGAAGTCATTGCTGTGCACCTCATCGTTGGAACTGGGAATCGATGTGGGAAGCACGGATCTGGTGATTCAGTTCAACTCTCCCCGTCAGGTTTCAAGGATGGTTCAGAGAGCGGGGAGAGCCGGACACCGCATCGGAGAACTCATCAAAGCGAGAATACTTGCGGTGGCTCCCGACGAAGTGGCGGAAGCCATGGTCATCGCCAGAAAATGTGAAAACAAAGAAACGGAGGGTTTGGAAGGACGTGCCTGCCCCCTTACCGTGGTTGCCAATCAACTTATTGCCATGACCATGTCGGGGAGAGTGACAAGAGAGGATGCCTTCAATATTTTCAGAAAATCCTACTTTTTCAAAGATTTGAAAAGATCGGAAATGGACGAAGTCATAGAACAACTCAAATCCATCAAGATTCTGTTCGAGGATGAAGAAGGATTCAGACGTTCCCGAAGAGGCATGAATTATTTTTACAGCAACATTTCAATGATTCCCGACGAACGGTTCTATTGGGTCCGTGACATCGGCACCCGTTCCATAATCGGAACCTTGGATGAAAGCTTCGTTGCCACTTTCGCCGAGGAATACGCCATGTTTATAGCCAAAGGACGGACCTGGAGAATCGTGGAAATGCGGGAAGAGGAAATTCTGGTCGAAGAAGCCCGGGAGATCGGTTCCGTTCCTTCGTGGACCGGTTCGGACATTCCCGTTCCTTTCGAAGTCGCCATGGAAGTGGGGCGGATGCGCCGCACAAGACATTATGACGACTATCCCTGCGACGAACAAAGCAGAAAAATCGTGGAGGATTTCCTGAACTCCCAGGGAGAACATGTCCTGCCCACGGACAGAACCGTAACTTTGGAAACGGGAGACCGTTTGGCAATCGTGAACTGCTGTTTCGGAACGAAAGTGAACGAAACCCTCAGCAAAATCATATCCGCACTCCTTACCGCAAGATTCGGAGAAAGCGTAGGAGTGTCCACGGACCCCTACAGAATAATAATGGAGCTTCCCAGAAACATCGGACGGGAGGATTTGGAAAGCACTTTTGCGCTGATACGTCCGGGGACCGTTGAAGACCTCTGCAGAAAAACCATTCTGAATTCCACCTTCCTGAAATGGAGGTTCGTTTATGTCGCGAAGAAATTCGGAATAATCGAGAAGGACGCGGATCACCGTTTCATGAATTTCAACAGATTGTTCGACATGCACAAAGATACGCCGGCTTACAAAGAAGCGGTGAACAAAGTTCTGTGGGACGATCTGGACATTCCCAACACCGAAAAGGTGCTGTCGATGATTGCCGACGGGGAGATTGAAATCGTATCTGGAAGAGTCGCCCCCGTCGGATTGGAGGGAGTTACCCGTTCAAAGGAGCTTATGCAACCCGTCAGGGCAAGTCACGCGATTCTTATGGCGATGAAAAAGAGAATCGATGACGAAGTCGTATATTCCACTTGCATGAGCTGCGCCACCCAAAGAAGACTCCGGGTGGGAGACGCTCCGAAAAAACTGAAATGTCCCAACTGCGGAAGCGTAATGGTGGCGGTACTGAAGAGTTACGAAAGAGAAAATGTGAAACTTCTCAAACAGGAACGTCTGACACCTCATGAAAAGAAGGATTTGCAACGAATGTCCAAGAATGCGAATCTGGTCATGGGCGAAGGAAAGCGCGCGGTGTTCGCACTTGCGGGAAGAGGCATCGGTCCGGACAGCGCTTCACGGTTGCTGAGAGGAATATTCATCGATGAGGATGATTTTCTCAGAGGCATAATGGCCGCCGAAGTCCAATATGCGAAAACCAAAAGATTCTGGGACTGAAAGTTTCACAATTTTATAGGCATCATGGTATCTTCGTAAGATACGAGATTCTGCACTATGTTGGTGATAAGTTCGTTTCCGTTATCGGCGGTCGTGACGATTTTGCGTTCGACTCTGTAAGCGATACCGTCTTCCTGACCCACATACCGGGTTATGGTTTCGTTTCCGTTTTCCTGAACATAAACGTTCACCGGAACAACTCCGTAATCGGAAGTCGAGAAATCGTCAATTTCATGGGACAGTTCCCCGATCTGAGGTTCTGAAAAGAATCTCCACTTTCCGGCAAGATCGTATTCTTTCATTTCCCCTCCTCCGACCGGATAATGAACATCACTGACGGTGGTCACCTTTTCCATGCCCAATACGAACATGTGTGTGGTGTTTACCGTTCCGGACAGAGGAGCCGTATATTTTACGCCGTCGGAATCCACATATGAATATTCACCGGATACTTCGTACTCGTAAACGGTGGCTTTGTAGTCCGTCGCAAGGATAAATCCCGCTCCGATCAACATAGCGAAAACAACCAACACGCTCAGCATCATGAGCAATACAGTACTGGTTTTTCTCTCCATAAGTGCTTCCCGTACACATATAACGGATATTCGGGTATATATCTAACGTAAGAGGGGAGCTCAGATAAAGTTGCCTTTGACCGTGAATTCGCCTTTGTCCGACTCCGGTTCCGGCTCCACCAATTCCACCGTTTTGTTGGCGCGGAACCCTTTGCATATGACGTACACTTCCGACGAAGTGTCACGGGTTGCGGCGGGGGTGTGGACTCTTACCGAAGAGAATCTTTCGTCCACCTCGTTGCGGACAATCTCGAACATATCCCCCATGAAAACTTTCATGACCAAACGTCCGCCTTTTCTGAGGATTCTGTCACATACGTTTATTGCATACGTGGCAAGATGCACGGAACGGGCATGATCCGTGGAATAATGTCCGGCTATGTTCGGAGCCATGTCCGAAAGAACGACGTCGACCTTTTCCCCGACGGAAGAAAGCAGTTCCAACATGGTTGCGTCTTCCGTGATGTCGCCGACTATGGTTTCCACGCCTTCTAGAGGTTTGATCCTTCTCAGATCCAAACCTATGACTTTGCCCGATTCCCCCACTCTTTCTTTCGCGACCTGCAGCCAGCCTCCGGGAAACGCTCCCAGATCCGCCACGTAGTCGCCTTCTTTGAAAATGTTGAATCTGTCGTCTATCTGCAATAGTTTGTATGATGCTCTGGAACGGTAACCCTCCTTCTTGGCGAGTTTGTAATACCGCTCCTGTTTTCTTTCCTGCACCCATCTATCGCGCAACGTCATGACCATCCCATTGTGTTAATCATTAAACGCTTTTCCCACATGATAAATATAGATATGGAGCTTTCAAGGAACGAGTGACATGACCGAGTGGACTTATGAAAAAGCAGGAGTCAGTATCGATCGCAAATCCGATGCCATCGGGGCTCTGGTAAGCGAATTGATTTATCGCCGTGAAGGGAAAGGGCAAAATGTCAGAAAAACAGGATTGTTCACCAGTCTGATTGATTACGGTGACGAATATCTCACACTGGCCACCGACGGGGTGGGCTCCAAACTGATTGTTGCTCAGGCTTTGGAAAAGTGGGACACTGTGGGTATTGACTGTGTTGCGATGAACGTCAACGATACTATTTGCGTCAATTCGGAACCTATGGCTTTCGTGGATTATGTGGCAATCAGAGATCCCGACCCGAACGTTGCCCGGGCAATCGGCGTAGGATTGAACAAAGGCGCCGAAATGTCCAATATGGACATCGTCGGCGGTGAAATCGCCGTCCTTCCCGAAATCGTGAAAACCAACGATTTGTCGGGAACCTGTCTCGGCCGTGTCAAGAAGGAAGACGTCATCACCGGTGAAAACTGTGAGGCCGACGATTTAATCGTGGCCCTGAAATCTTCCGGTATTCACTCCAACGGTCTGACCCTCGCAAGAAAGGTATTCGAAAATGCGGGATTCGGACTTATGGAGAAGGCTCCGGGACTGAAAGGAACCGTCGGGGAATGCCTGCTGACTCCAACGGAAATTTATGTCAAACAGATTCTGGACATCACTTCCAAATTCACCGTTCACGGATTGGTCAACATTACCGGCGGGGGACTGAGGAATCTTCTGAGAATGAAGGAAGGTTTGCATTACATCATTGACGATCCCATGCCGCCCTGCGACATATTCAACGTCATACAGAAATTGGGAAACGTCGCAACCGGCGAAATGTATCAGACATTCAATATGGGAATGGGTTTCATGATTGTGGCACCTTCCTTGGATGCCGAATCCATTGTGCGGGAATACGACAACGCTCAGGTTGTGGGAAGAGTCGAAAAAGGTACCGGAGTGCTTTACGAACCCGAGAATATCGTTTACGAACGTTACTGATTCAGCAGGGCGTGAATCGCGCCCGTGACGGCGCCGATTGCGGTGCAGGTTTCCAACGAATAGTTACCGCCGGTCACGTCAAAAGTGTGTTTGGGTATCGACGCCACGTTTTTGGGGACTCCGTGGGGTCCGATACCGAACATCAGCAATATTCCCGAGCCGTTGCCTATCTCGTTAACAATCCAGGGCAGATCCACACTTCTGGAACTGTCTTTGGAACTTGTGGTCAGCACGGGAATTCCCAGTTGGGGAGGGAAACCTTTGGAAGGATAGGGGAATGTGGAGAATCTTCC
>CAZPQO010000028.1:0-7636 GCA_964588745.1 uncultured Methanomassiliicoccales archaeon
GTGACTCTGTCTTCATCGGCAATTCCGGCGGCTCTGGTCTCTGCAAGATCCAACGCAATGTGCATCTTATTCAAAGCTTCAGCGGATTCCTTTCCGATTGCGACTGCGATGTTTTCGACTATATCGAGAACATCAGCATAAGTTTCGGCGCCGAAGCACAGAACTTTGAATCCGTCGGCCTCCAGCATGTCACGGGTACCTCCGGCAGCAATGGTTCCGGAATAATCGTTTATGATAACGATGTCTGTATCAATGTTGAATTTGCCGCTGTCCTCGACCTGAACCATTGTACTGTAAATGTAGTCCTTGTTCGATGAGTAAGAAGACCCCACGTTCACACCCTCGATTCCCACTTCTTTTGCGAAATCTTCGGAATAAGAATCATAAGCGACAATCTTGTCTTTGCCTCCCAGATCGACAACCGTTTTGGTAAATCCGTATCCGAGTGTGGCCACTTTATTTGCAGGAGCGTCAAGAGTCAATGTTTTCCCCGTGGAATCGGTGACTGTGATTGACGGATCCGCATACACGTCGTCGATGTTCACCGCGAAACTCAGCGCGGAAAGTATGAACACCGCGGCAATTGACGCGACCATCGTTCTTTTGACAATGCTATTCATAGTATCAAAAAAAGATAATTCGTACTGACTACTTATGCGTTTTTATTTTAAAAGTGATACTGAGATTGTTTTACGGCGAACATCGTACAATATATACACCACCGAGGGAAAGTATCTTTAATCAGTAATGTTGAATCGGGTTCATGCGCTGGATGTTGAGAGGCAAGATTCACCGCGCTACGGTAACGGATGCGAATCTCGATTACGAGGGCAGTATAACCATAGACGGAGGACTTCTTGATTCCGCAGGAATGTGGGAAGGGGAAAAGGTTACCATAGCCAACATCACCAACGGAAACCGTTTCGAAACCTACACCATACGCGGAGAAGACGGATCCGGAGAGATATGTATCAACGGAGCCGCCGCACACCTGTGCGATGTGGGAGATTTGGTGATAATTATAGGATATGAGCTTACCGACAGACCCATTGAGGCGAATGTTGTTCTCGTGGACGGGTCGAACCGACCGGTGAGCAATTGATACTCCGCGTTTACACCGACGGAGGTTCCAGAGGAAATCCCGGACCTTCCGCTTACGGAATCGTGGTTACCGAAGGCAGTAAAGTGATTCATGAAGAATCCGAATTTTTAGGAATCATGACAAACAATCAGGCCGAATACAGAGGACTGATAGCCGGAATAAGAAAGGTTTTGGAACTCGGAGCCGAAGAAGCGGAGTTCATAATGGATTCCCAGCTTGTAATCAGACAGATGAACGGGGAATACAGAGTCAAAGCCCCGGGACTTATAGAATTGCACAATGACGCGAAAAATCTGAGTTCGCTTATACCGAAGGTCGGATTCGTCAACGTCCGCCGCCATGAACTTTTGATTCCGAGGGCTGACGAACTCGTCAACGCGGAATTGGACCGGCATCAGGATTGAAGCGTATCGACCAATTCGGAAATAGGGACGAGTGTCTGATCTCCGGACACCATGTCCCTCAACGTGACGGAATCGGATTCCAGTTCTTTCGAACCTACGATTATGACATGTTTCGATCCGACGGAGGAGGCATGTTTCATCGCTTTGCCCATCTTTCTTCCCATGATGTCCGTGTCGCAGGATATTCCCGATTTCCTCAGCATTGAGGTTATTTCCGCGGCTTTGAAACGGGTTTCTTCGGAAACGGGCACAACATAAACATCGATTCCTTCCGTTTCATACTCCAACCCCTCTTTCTCCATGGCAAGGAGAATTCTGTCGAAACCTATCGCGAATCCCGTGGAGAACACTTCTTCCCCTCCGAAAAGTTCCGCCAGGGTGTACGAACCGCCTCCGAGAATCTGTTTTTCGGCTCCGAGAATCGGCGCATCCGCTTCGAAAACCACTCCCGTGTAGTAGTCCAATCCTCTTACGACGCCGAGATCGATGTCATACTCCGTGATTCCCATCGCGGTCAGACGGGAAACAAGAGCTCTGAGATAATCTCCCGCATCGCCGGGAACTTTGTCAAGAACTTCGGTTCCGCCTATGATGTCGGTGAATTCGAAAATGTCGTTCATGTCGCCTTCACTGACTCCGGCGGCTTCCATCAGAGGTCTGGCTTCGTCGTAAACTTTCTTATCAAGTTTCTGAAGAATCTCGGCCATGTTTTCATCGGAAATTCCGGCATCTTTCAGCTTCTGCCTGAGAACACCTATGTGTCCTATCCTCAGCCTGAAATCTTTCAGACCCAGTTCTTCGATCATCGCCACCGCCAAAGCTATTGCTTCGGCGTCGGTGTCCGGTGTTGCCGAACCGATGAGTTCGGCTCCGAACTGGAAGAATTCGCGGTATCTGCCGCTTTGCGGTCTTTCGTATCTGAAACACTGACCGAAATAAAACAGCTTGATGGGTTTGGGTTCGTTGCTCATGCTGTTCACGAACATCCTGATTACGGATGCGGTCAGTTCGGGACGGAGGGCGATTTCACGGTCGCCTTTGTCCTTGAACGCATAAAGTTCGTCCAGAATATTGGGTCCGCTTCTCATTATGAACAGTTCTGAATCTTCGAAAATCGGTGTGGCCGCTTCTCTGAACCCAAATCTTTTCGCAACGGATCTGAGCTTTTCCTCATAGTGTCTGCGCCTTTCCATTTCGTCCGGAAGAAAATCCCTTGTACCGCGTGGACGTTGGATCATAATAATCGCTTATAGGGAAATTGATAATAAACGTGTTGTTCGGATTCGGGAGGATTTCCGTTAATGGTCATTGAGATAAATGTGGAAATAAAGGGTTTGAAACCGGTGTTTACGGTCACTTCTTCTTTCGGTACAGCGTAAGTACGACCAAAGACAGAATCATCACTGCCGCAAAGGTCAGATCGAAAGGCTCCACAATGAACTCTGTTTCATCTTCGGAGTCCGTGTCGGGATCCGCCGCATACGCTTCTTCCGTCATATCGCCGATTGCTCCGAGCAAGAGCAACGAAAACACGGCGGCCGAAAACATCATGAGTGCTGCTTTATTTTTCTTCATAATTATCCTTACCCTTAAGGTATGTATATTGTGCGAATAGTGGTGTTCGGATTTAAACGCAACGTTCGGGAATTACCTTTTCACGATAATGGTGACGACATCTTCATCGTCCACGATATGGTCCATTCCGACGGTCTGTCCCGGGAACTTCGCACTCTTCCCCCAAACCATGGCATACCGGAACTGATTTCTGAAATCTCTGTGAATCTGTTCGCATACGTCCCCAATGCTGTTGCCTCTTTTGACAATCAGGGGAATCTCCATGTCGGCTTCCTGTCCCTGGGGTTTGAGATAAACCCGAATCATATCGATGGTTTCGTACAGAGCCTGCTTCAGTTCTTCGATGCCGTACCCAGTGACTGCGGATACCGGAACCAAGCGGAAGTCTCGGTGAGTTTCGAGAACCGCTTCCAACTGACCGGGAGCCGCCATGTCCACCTTGTTGACGACCATCATGGACTTGATGTAAACCCGGTTCCCCGAAAGAACGTCAAGCATCTGTTCGACGTCGATGTCTTCACGGACGACGACGGTTGCGTTTATGTGGCCGTAAGCGATGGTCATGTCACGGATCACTTCTTCCGTTATCTTGGTGAGTTTCAGAGTGGGTTTGACCACCACTCCGCCCTGTGAACCATGGGTTATGACCACATCGGGCGCTTTCTGATCGAGGCGTATTCCGGAATCGTAAAGTTCCCTGAACAGAACTTCTATGTTGGGATTGAATATGTCTATGACAAACAGGATTATGTCCGATGCTCTGGCCGCCGCTATGACTTCGCGTCCGCGGCCTTTTCCCCTGGATGCGTCTTTGATAAGACCGGGCATATCCAGAATCTGTATTTTCGCGTGATTGTATTCCAACACGCCCGGAACGATGTCCAATGTGGTGAAATGATAAGCTCCGGTTTCCGATTTGGCTCCCGTTAGCATATTGAGCAAAGTGGATTTACCCACTGAAGGGAACCCTATCAGTGCAACGGTGGAATCTCCGGCCTTTTTGACATAAAATCCTTTGGTGTTGCCCTTTTTGGAGCGTCTCTTCTCAGCTTCCTCGCTGAGTTTGGCTATTCTGGCCTTGAGCTTGCCGATATGGGCTTGGGTGGCTTTGTTATACTTTGTTTTGGAGATTTCTTCTTCCAATTCCTTTATCTGTTCTTCAATGGTTGCCACTTGCTGATCGTTCCTCTGATTGTCCCTTGATGTTTAAAGGTTATATTAGTTTTGGCAAAACGGACGATGAGATATTTAGATACTATTTAATCGGAGAATCGGTTATATTGCGCAATGGTCGGAAATTTGCCGGATTTCATGAATAATCCCAAAGGGAAAAAGAAATTGAACAACATACAGGTGTTGGGACTCGGTTTTGGTATTTTGATACCTCTTTGGTTGCTGATGTCCGGTTATTTCACAATACTTAGCGGACTGTGGATGGTCGTACTGCCCGCCATCCTTTATTTGCTTCCCCGTATCGCCAAAGTCAGTGAATTGAAACACATGGTCTACAACGGTCTGCTGTTTGCCGTGATAGCCATGCTCGCGGGAGGCCTGTACCTGTCCCCGGTCCTGGTTGACGGCAACAGTCAGTTCCATGACGGCGGGATGTTCAAAAATGCAGAAATAACCGCCACCGGAACCGGATATTCCATCACTGTAGAATATACCGGAGATGATATGACCTATACTCCCGTTGCTGCTTTGGTCGAGATTGAACTTTACGGATATCATCTGCTTTATCCCCGCAGCGACGGAATCAACGAATTCCCGGGCACTATGTCCGGGAATACGGTAAGTTATGATATTGACGCAGGCGATAAGCTCTACATCCTGTATTTCTTCATGAATGATGCCGACGACAAGAAAGTCTCCGGTTCCCAGTCCCCATCCGTGTTCCTCACGGAAAAGACATCTTCTTCCGAATTGAACGGCGCCATTTGGAAAGGAACCCTGTACGTGGTCAGCATCATTGTGATTCTGTACTTCCTGATTACATTGTTCACTTACGCCATAAGAGCCAAAGCCAACAAGGCCAGAGACCGCATGATCGAACAGGGAAGACTGTACCCCTCGGGATACGGAAGATGCAAAGAATGCGGGGCCATTGTTCTTCCCGGAGAGATTAACTGTCTCAAGTGCAACGCTTACATCGACGTTCCCAAAGAACTCAGACCCGACAAGGTGGATTATTTCGAATGTGAGGGGTGCGGTGCCGAGGTTCCCGAAGACGCCGAAAAGTGCCCCAAATGCGGAGCGATGTTCGAAGAGATCGAAGTTGAAGTTCGACGGGTCGACGGTACGGTCGAAGTGGTTCATGAAACTTTCAGTTGCCCCCGTTGCGGATTGAACATACCCGTTTCCGCCGAAATGTGCCCCAAATGCGGAATGAGTTTCAGAAAATGAATTCCGTATGGGCTTGCGACACTGATAAAGATTAAAAATAAGTCAGTCGTTCAAAGACACGGATGCACGCTACTGAAAAAGAATCCGGCGCGAAGTCCGGAAGAGACGGCAAATCCATTGCTTACAAACTTGCAGATGCGCAACAGGAAATATCCGTCGCCGAATTCTTCGAAAAGAACAAACAGATATTGGGATTCGATTCACGTTCCAAGTCTCTGCTGATGGGCGTCAAAGAAGCCGTGGACAACGCTTTGGACGCCTGTGAAGAGGCGGAGATCCTCCCTGTTATAAACGTCTCAATCGAACGTTTGGACGATGACGATTACCGCATAACCGTCGACGATAACGGTCCGGGAATAGTTCCCAAAGCGATGCCCAATGTTTACGGAAGGTTACTGTACGGTTCAAGATTCCATGCCTTCAAACAGTCCAGGGGTCAACAGGGTATCGGCATATCCGCATCCGTGATGTACGGATACCTGACCACAGGAAAACCCGCACATATTATATCTAAAATATCAGGAAGGGACGAAGTCGCCTGGGAAATGGACATTATCGTCGATACGAAAAACAACCGTCCCAAAATAATGAACGACAGAGCAATCAGTTGGGACAGGGAACACGGCACCAGCGTGGAGTTCACAATCAAAGGAAGATACATCACGGGCAAACAGTCCATTTTCGAATATCTCAAGAATACCGCAATCGTCAATCCTCACGCATCCATCACATTCACGGATCCCGACGGCAAGAGATGGACTTTTGAAAATGCCACGGAAATAACCCCGATAAAACCCAAAGAAATCAAGCCTCACCCCGAAGGCATGGAAATCGGGGATTTGATGAAGTTTGCCCATTCGAGCAAACACGGTCAGGTTCAGACTTTCCTCAGACAGGACTTTTCCAGAGTCACCAAACGTATTTCCGATGAGATTCTGGAACTTGCCGAAGTCAGTCCCAAAGCATCACCCAAGAGACTCAGCAGGGACGACTGCGCAAACATCATCAAAGCCATCGGCAAAGTCAAAATTATGGCTCCGCAGACCGATTGTCTGTCCCCCATCGGGGACACTCTGATCAAAAAGGGACTTATGCACGTCATGGACGGTTTGCGTCCGGATTATTATGCCACACCCGTAACAAGGACTCCCAAAACCGTCAACGGCAATCCCTTCGTAATCGAAGCGGGCATCGTTTACGGAGGAGACATTCATTCCGACGGACAAGTCACGATACTGAGATTCGCCAACAGAGTCCCGTTGCTTTACCAACAGGGAGCCTGTGCAATCACAAAAGCCATTTCGGATATGGATTGGAGACGATACGGATTGGAACAAAGAGGAGGGAAGGGGATCCCTTACGGCCCCGCGATTATATTGGTTCATATCGCATCAACGAAAGTTCCTTTCACTTCCGAAGGAAAGGAAGCGATAGCCAGTTATCCCGAAATTATCAACGAGGTCACCGCCGCACTGAGACTTTGCGCAAGAAATCTCAAGAGTCACCTCAACAAAATCGAACGCCGCTCCAAAACAAGGGCCAAGTTCGACATCGTTCAGAAGATACTTCCGGATCTTGCAAACAAGACCGCTGAATATCTCGGTAAACCAGTTCCCTGCCTGGACCAAACCATCACAAAAATCATGAACGTGGTTTGGATCGAACCTTCGGTTGAAAAAATCAGCAAGAGCGACCGCAGAATCACATATACCATTTACAACTACACGGACAAAGTACGCAAATTCGGACTTCACGCCCATCTGCCCAAAGAATCCGTGAATCTGGCATTGTTTTCCGATCTGTGTTTCAGAGACATGGATGATATGGGAAAAGTGTTCTGGGAAATTGAAGAACTGCCGCCTTCGGCCTCTATGACCGTTTCTTTCGATTTGAGCGGCGAGATGGCCGTAACGTTTTCGGAAGAGGACATTTACATTTCGGGAATCAACCCCGTCATCGTGATGGGCGCAGACCCGTTGCCGGGAGATTGGGGTCTGAAAGGGATAGAAATCACCGAAGAAGAGGAAGAAATCGCCGAGGATGTCGAGGAAGAAGAGGAAGAACATGAAATTCTTGAAGATGACGAATATGACAAGGGGGCCAAAGAATGAGCAACAACAAAGGCACTCTTAACAGCCTCAACGACATTGTC